>JAXDQI010000209.1:0-11085 GCA_034667965.1 Gammaproteobacteria bacterium | reverse complement strand
GAATGGCGCCGAAGCCACCGTCGAGTGGGAAAACGACAAGCCGACCGTCGTGGCGCTGCGCGAGATTGCCGCCGGAAACATCACTCTGGAGATGCTTGAAGAGACCGAAGAACCCGTGCAACAGCCGGTGAGCGAGCTCGACATGCCCTCCGAATTCCGCGCGCCGCAACTCGGGTTGGGTGACTGACCGACCCACCCTTTAGAGTAACGATGGACTATGCGTCTTCCATACTCGGTTTCCTACCTGGTGGAAGACGCTCCACCGGGATCAGTCAGCTCTTAGATAAGCTCGAAGCCTATCTCTCTCCCGCGCAGGTCGAGCGGGTCCGCGACGCCTACGAATTCGGCGCGGAAAAACATCATGGGCAGAAACGCGTTTCGGGGGAGCCGTACATCACGCACCCCGTCGCGGTCGCCGACATACTGGCGGACCTTCGCCTCGACGCCGACACGTTGGTCGCGGCCATCCTGCATGATGTGATCGAGGATACGCCGACCGCGAAGGCCGAAATAGCGTCCATCTTCGGTCAGGTCGTTGCCGAACTGGTCGATGGCGTCAGCAAACTCGACCAGATCCAATTCAAGAATCGCCAGGAAGCGCAGGCCGAAAGCTTTCGCAAGATGCTGCTGGCCATGGTGCGCGACATCCGCGTCATCATGGTCAAACTCGCGGATCGCATGCACAACATGCGCACCCTCGGCGTCATGCCGCCGGTCAAGCGCCGCCGCAGCGCGCGCGAGACGCTGGAGATATACGCGCCCATCGCAGAGCGTCTGGGCCTGTACGCGGTCAAGCTCGAATTGGAGGATCTGGGCTTTCGGGCCCTGTATCCCTACCGCTACAAAGTGCTCGAACGTGAGCTGAAACGCGCCCGCGGCAATCAGAAGGAGTTCGTCGGAAAAATCGCCGAAACCTTCAAGGGTGCGCTGAAGAAGGCGCAGATCGCCGGCGGCGTCGAGGGCCGCGAGAAGCATCTGTACAGCATTTACCGAAAGATGCAGACCAAGCACATTTCGCTCAACGAAATGGTCGACGTGTACGGCTTTCGGATCATCGTCGACAATTCCGACACCTGTTATCGCGCGCTGGGATTGGTGCACAGTGTTTACAAGCCCATGCCCGGCCGGTTCAAGGACTACATCGCGATTCCGCGCGTGAACGGCTATCAGTCCCTGCATACCACGCTATTCGGCCCCAACGGCGTTCCGATCGAAGTCCAGATCCGCTCCGAGCAGATGCACCGCGTCGCCGAGTCCGGCATCGCCGCGCATTGGAAGTACAAGTCGGGCGGCGATTCGTTCGGCGGCGTCGAACACGACCGCGCGCGAGAATGGCTGGCGAGCCTGGTCCAGATTCAGGAGGGCGGAAGCTCGGAGGAATTCCTGGAAAGTGTCAAGGTGGACCTGTTTCCGGACAAGGTCTACGTGTTCACGCCGAAGGGAAAGATTCTGCGGCTGCCCACCGGCGCCACCACCGTGGATTTTGCGTACGCCATCCACACCGATATCGGCAACCGCTGCGTCGCCGCCAAGGTCGACCGCCGCCTGGTGCCGCTGCGGACGCCGCTGCGCAACGGACAGACCGTCGAGATCATCACGGCAAAGGGCGCCACGCCCAACCCATCCTGGTCGAGCTTCCTCGTGACGGCCAAGGCGCGTGCGGCCATAAGGCAGTACCTGAAGAACCTGAAGCGCGGCGAAGCGCTCGAGCTGGGCCGGCGCTTGCTGGGACTTGCGCTCGAGGAATTTTCTCTCAGTCTGAAGAAAGTCGCGCCGGCGGACCTCAACGCCGTGGTCAAGGAATTGAATCTTAAGGACGCCGACGACCTGTTCGAGAAGATCGGGCTGGGTGAGCGGCTCGCTCCGCTCGTGGCGCGGCGCCTGCAGCCGGCCCACGAGGAGGCGGAGCAGAACGCCGCGAGCAGCGGACCGCTGATGATCGCCGGCACGGAGGGCCTGCTGGTCACGTACGCACGTTGCTGCTTCCCGATACCCGCGGATCCGATCATGGCCTACTTGAGCGCCGGCCGCGGTGTGATGATTCACCGGCAAAATTGCGGTAACCTCGCCGAGTATCGCAAACAGCCGGAAAAATGGCTGTCGGTGGCCTGGGAGGAAACCGGCGGGCGTCTGTTCGCCTCCGAGATCCAGCTGGAAATCAACAACCGCGTGGGTGTGCTCGCCGCGGTCGCATCGAGCATCGCCGAAACGGAGACCAACATCGACCAAGTGCAGCTCGAGGAGCGCGACGTCAGCAACTCGTGGCTGCGCATCCAACTCCAGGTGCAGGGGCGCCAGCATCTGGCCCAGGTCATCAAGACCATCAGGCGCATGCCCGATGTACAGCGGGTATTCCGCACGCTGGCGTGACGATACCATCGGCATTTCAACTTACCAACGAAGTACAATGAGCAAGCAAATCATATCGACCACCGACGCACCCGCCGCCATCGGCCCCTATTCGCAGGCGGTTCGCGTGGGCAATACCATCTGGGTATCGGGGCAAATCCCGCTGGATCCGCGCACCAAGGAACTGGTGCAGGGGGACGTCGAGGCGCAGACTCGCCAGGTGTTCGACAACCTGAAGGCCATCGTCATCGCGGCCGGTGCGACGCTCGACGATGTCGTCAAGGCCAATGTGTATCTGACGGATCTCTCGCACTTCGCACTCGTCAACAAAGTCATGTCGGAATATTTCCGCGAGCCCTATCCCGCGCGCGCCGCTGTCGGCGTTGCCGCTTTGCCGCGCGGAGCGCAGGTCGAAGTGGAGTGCATCGTCGCCCTGTGACCGATCTGAAACCGGTCACCGTTCTGCGCGGCGTCGGCGACGCGCTCGCGCAGCGTCTGCGGGCGCTGGGCGTGGAGACGACGCAGGACCTGCTGTTTCTCCTGCCGTCGCGTTACGAGGACCGCACCCGCGTGATTCCCCTGGGCGAGTTGCTGCCGGGTCAGCGCGCCACGGTTGAAGGCGAGGTGCTGCTCACGGAAGTCGCGTTCCGCGGCAGGCGGCAAATGCTCTGCAGGATCGCGGACGGCTCCGGTTTCCTCACGCTGCGGTTCTTTTACTTCACCGCGCAACAGCAGAACGGTTTGGCACGCGGGGTTCGCATCCGGTGCTTTGGCGAAGCGCGGCGCGGCCCGCAGGGGCTGGAAATCGTGCATCCGGAATACCGGCGGGTGGATTCATCCGCCGCGAAAGCGGCGGAGGATCATCTCACGCCGATTTACCCCGCCACCGAAGGCGTCACGCAGGGTCGGCTGCGCCAGTTGGTCGGCCTGGCATTGGATCAGACCGCCGCGGACGACCTCAAGGATTGGCTGCCCGCCGCGCTGCTCGAAGATTCACGGCTGCCGTCGCTGGGCGACGCCGTGCGGTATGTGCACCGGCCGCCGGCGGACGCGCCCGTGGAGCAGCTCCTCGAATGGCGGCATCCGGCGCAGCGGCGGCTGGCGTTCGAGGAACTGCTGGCGCATCAGTTGTCGCTGAAACTTTTACGTCAACGGATTCAAAGCGACCCCGGCTGGCCGCTGGTCACGGACGGCGCTCTGAAGGCGCGCCTGTTGTCGGCGCTGCCGTTTCAATTGACGGCGGCGCAAACGCGCGTGCTGCATGAGATAGAGACGGACTTGGGCCACTCGAAACCCATGCTGCGCCTGGTACAGGGGGATGTCGGCTGCGGCAAGACGCTGGTTGCGGCCCTCGCCGCGACCCAGGCGGTACAGTTGCGCCGCCAGGTGGCATTCATGGCGCCCACCGAACTGCTCGCCGACCAACACGCGCTGAATTTCAAGCGTTGGTTCGAACCCTTAGGAATACCGGTGGCGCTGCTCACCGGACGGCAGGCGGGGAAGGCGCGCACGGCCGCCCTGACCGGAATCCGCGAGGGACACGCACCCATCGTGATCGGCACCCACGCCCTGTTCCAGGAAAGCGTGGAATTCGCTTCGCTCGCGCTGGTCATCGTCGACGAACAGCACCGGTTCGGAGTGCATCAGCGTTTGAGCCTGCGCGAGAAGGGCGGACGCGATGGGTACCAGCCGCATCAGTTGATCATGACGGCGACGCCCATCCCGCGCACGCTGGCGATGACGGCCTATGCCGATCTCGATGTGTCCATCATCGACGAGCTTCCACCCGGCCGGACGCCGGTGAAGACCGTGGTGCTGACCGACGCACGCCGCGACGAGGTGGTCATGCGCATCCGAACCGCGTGTCTGGAGGGCCGGCAGGCGTACTGGGTGTGCCCGCTCATCGACGAATCGGAGGAAATGCCGTATCAAGCGGCGGAAGAAACCGCCGCCGCATTGGCGGCGGCGCTGCCGGAGCTTGCCGTGGGCCTGATCCACGGCCGCATGCCGCCGGCCGCAAAGGAATCGACCATGCGCCGTTTCAAGGACGGCGAGATGCAGCTGCTGGTGGCGACCACCGTCATCGAAGTGGGGGTCGACGTCCCCAATGCCACGCTCATGGTCATCGAGAACGCCGAGCGTATGGGGCTGGCCCAACTGCACCAGCTGCGCGGACGAGTGGGCCGCGGACGGCACGCGAGTTCCTGCCTCCTTTTGTATCGGCCGCCGCTGTCCTCGCTGGCGCGCGAGCGGCTGGCCGTCATGCGCGACACCAACGACGGCTTCGTGGTCGCGCGCCGCGATCTCGAGCTTCGCGGCCCCGGCGAGCTTCTGGGCACGCGCCAGACCGGACTCGCGCAAATGCGCGTGGCCGATCTGCTGCGCGACGCGGATCTGCTGCCGAGGGTCCAGCTCGCCGCGGAGACGCTGCTGAACGAGTGGCCCCTCCACGTGACGCCGCTCATCCGGCGCTGGGTGGGACATGCGGAGCAATACGGGCGGGTCGGGTAGAATGACGGCATGACAGCCAAAGCAGCACGATCCATCCAATCGGTTCAATGGCTCCCGGCCGAGCGCCTGGGTCAAATGCATGTCGAACCGACACTGCGCACGTGGCTCATTGCCAAAGGCATGCTGTCGGCGCGCGTGAAAGAGGCCTGCGGCGAGCAATTCGCCCTGCGGCTGATCGACCAATGGACTGGTCTTTTGTCGAGTTCTCATAAATTGGGCCTGCGCGCGGATGACACCGCCGGTTTGTTCAGGGACATCGAAATGGTCCGCGGCGGCCAGGTTTGGATATTCGCGCAAACAGTGATGCCGGATTCGACATTGAGCCTGCATCCGTGGCTTGCCGAATTGGGCGACACACCGCTCGATGAAACGCTGATCGGCCTGTCCGGCGTCGACCGCGGCTCCTACGAGTACGCATGGCTGCCGGTCGACGATCCGCTTGCGGCACGCGCGCTGCGCGAGGCCGACGTGAAGCCGGAGGGCCTGTGGGCGCGACGCTCGCGGGTTACCCTGCGAGGCGCACCGCTGCTCATGCAGGAGGTTTTTCTCCCCGGCATGGGCCGTAGTTAAGGACCGCCGCATCGTGGCATTGCCGCGCTCGGGCGTTGAATTGATGGAGCGCATCGCCGAGCGCTGGCGATGGTTCGTCTTTCGCGTACGGTTTCATCCGCTGACCACGAATGAGCTGCCGCGCTTGGCGGCCACCATCAATGATTACGTGGAGCTCACGCGCCTCAATCGTCCCATCGGCATCTGGCTGCTGATGTGGCCCACGCTGTGGGCCCTGTGGATCGCCGGCCACGGCAGACCGGACGCGCGGCTGTTCATCATCTTCGTCGCCGGTACCGTGCTCATGCGTTCCGCCGGATGCGCCGTCAACGACTACGCCGATCGCAGCTTCGATCCTCACGTGGAACGCACCCGGGATCGCCCGTTGGCGGCCGGCCGGATCTCGACGGTGGAGGCGCTGGTGCTGTTCGCTGCGCTGTCGCTCACGGCGCTGGGCCTGGCCCTGCGGTTGAACAAGCTGACGTTGCTGTTCGCGGTTGCCGGCGCGGCGCTCGCGGTCACCTATCCGTTCATCAAGCGTTTCCTGTCGGTGCCGCAGCTCTACCTGGGGGTGACCTTCGGCTGGGGGATTCCGATGGCGTTTGTTGCGCAGCGCGACGAGTGGCCGCCGCGCGTGGCGTGGCTGCTGCTGATCGCCAACGTGCTGTGGGTCACCGTCTACGACACCATCTATGCGATGGTCGACCGCGATGACGACATCAAGATCGGCGTGCGTTCCACCGCAATTCTGTTCGGCGATTCGGATCGCCACGTCCTCGCTGTCCTCCAAGCCATGACGCTGCTGACGCTGTACCTGGTCGGCAACATGGTGCACATGGGCCCGTGGTACTACTGGGGTCTGGGCGCAGGGGGAATCTTCTTCCTGCATCACCTGTGGTTGATCCGCGGACGCGAACGGGAGGCGTGCCTTCGCGCCTTCCTCAACAACCATTACTTCGGGTTGTCGGTTTTCCTGGGAATCGCATTCAACTATCAATTTGGGCGGTAACTAGAACCCGAAGCACTTATACGTCCGCGCGGGATCATCGTGTCAACCAGATCTCCTCAATTTGGTTGACTAAGTGCACCCACCACTCAATACTCCGCGGCAACCTCGTGTATCAGCCGCAACCGCGGCCCAAGGGCGCCACTTGAATATTCGCAATGATTGGTCGCGGACCGAAGTGGAACAACTCTTCGCACTCCCCTTCATGGACCTGATGTTCCGGGCGCAATCCGTCCACCGGGTCCATCAAGCGCCCAATATGGTGCAAATCAGCACGTTGCTCAGCATCAAGACCGGCGCCTGCCCCGAGGATTGCGCCTATTGCCCGCAGAGCCTGCGATACGATACCGGTCTGGCGACGGAAGAGCTGATGGAGATCGAGGCGGTGGCGACCCGGGCCCAGGCCGCGAAAGCCGCCGGCGCCACCCGATTCTGCATGGGGGCTGCATACCGCTCGCCCAAGCCGAAAGATCTGCGCAAAGTGCTCGGCATGATCCGGGAGGTGAAGGCGCTGGGTCTCGAGACCTGCGCCACGCTCGGCATGGTGAGCGCGGCCCAGGCGCAGGAACTCAAGGCCGCGGGCCTCGACTACTACAACCACAATATCGACACCTCGCCCGAGTACTACGACAAGATCATCACCACGCGCACCTTTCAGGATCGGCTCGACACGCTGCAGGCAGTGCGTGACGCCGGCATGAATGTGTGCTGCGGCGGAATCGTCGGCATGGGCGAAGCGGCCGCGGACCGGGTGGGGTTGCTGCACACGCTCGCCATCCTGGCCGAACATCCCGAGAGCGTGCCCATCAATCTGCTGGTACGGGTCGCCGGCACGCCTCTGGCGGACACCGCGGCGCTGGACCCGTTCGACTTCGTCCGAACGGTTGCCGTGGCCCGCATTCTCATGCCGCGCGCTCATGTTCGGCTGTCGGCTGGCCGCACCGAGATGAGCGACGAGCTGCAGGCCCTGTGCTTCCTCGCGGGAGCGAACTCCATATTCTATGGTGAGAAGCTGCTGACCACCGGAAACCCGGACACCGCCCACGATCGTCGGTTGTTCGAGCGGCTGAACATCGCCGCAGAGCCGGCGGGTGCCGCGCACGATGCGGCCGGGACGGGGGCCGTGCCGATGGTTTCGGCGGAGCCGGCGGAGTTCCATTCCGCCCCGGCGTGAGCCGCGCGTGAACGACGAATCCGCCGCTTACTCGGTCGACAAATACTGGCTTCGGCGCTCGTTCGACCGCGCAAGCGCGACCTACGACGATGCCGCCGTCCTGCAGGCCGAAGTGCGCGATCTCCTGTTGCGCCGGCTGGAGTTGACCGATTTGTCGCCGAAGCTCGTGATCGACGCCGGCTCCGGCACCGGCCACGCCGGCCGTGCGTTGAAGCGGCGCTACCCGAGCGCACAGGTGCTGGCGGTGGATTCGTCCTTCGGGATGCTGCGCGCCGCGGCCCGGCAGCAATCGTGGCTCCGGCCTTTCGCGAGGTTATGCGCCGACGCCGAGCGCCTGCCGCTGCCGGATGGCAGCGTCGACCTCATCGTCAGCAATTTCATGTTGCAGTGGAGCGACTTGGACCTCGCCTTGGCGGAATTCCGACGCGTGCTCGCACCGCGCGGATTCCTGACCTTTACGACCCTGGGACCCGATACCTTGCGGGAGCTGCGCGCCGCCTGGGCGCGGGCGGAGAGCGATCATGCCGAATTCCACACGCGAGTCAGCCGCTTCCTCGACATGCACGACATCGGCGACGCCCTGGTGCGTGCCGGTTTTGCGGTGCCGGTGCTCGACGTTGAACGCTACACGTTGACCTACTCCGACGTGCGGCGGTTGGCCGCGGATCTCAAGGCGGTGGGCGCCCGGAATGCAACAGCCGGCCGCCTCAAGGGCCTCACCGGTCCTCGCAAATTTGCCGCCATGCAGTCAGCCTATGAGGCATTCCGCGTGGACGGCAGGCTTCCCGCCACTTATGAAGTGGTATTCGGTCAGGCGTGGGGACCGGCTGCTCAGGCCCCCCGCGCCGACGCGGACTCCACCCATGTTTCTTTGGAGGAACTCAAGCGTCAGTTGCGGATGCGGCGCGAGTAGGAGCCAGGACCATGCTGCGGTTGTTCGTCACAGGCACCGATACCGGAGTGGGGAAAACCCGAATCGCCGCTGCCCTGTGTGTGGCGTATGCCGCGCGGCATAAGCGGGTGGCCGCCATGAAACCCGTGGCTTCGGGCTGTACCCAAACCCGTGCCGGCCTTAGAAACCAGGACGCCGAGGCGCTCCTCGCCGCGATGACGGTGCGTGCCGGCTATTGCGACGTGAACCCGTATGCCTTCGAACCGGCGATCGCCCCGCATATCGCGGCGATGGAAGCCGGGTGCTCCATCGATTTCGGTCTGCTGGATGGATGCTACGGGCGTCTCTGTGCGCAGAGCGACGTTACCGTCGTCGAAGGCGCGGGCGGCTGGCTCGCACCGCTCGACGCAACACATACGTTTGCGGACCTCGCCGTCCGCTGGCAACTCGACGTCATTCTGGTGGTCGGCTTGAGATTGGGTTGCCTGAACCACGCCCTGCTGACGGCCGAGGCAATCGCGCGGCGCGGCTTGAAGCTCAAGGGTTGGGTGGGAAATTCCGTGGATCCGCATTTCGAACGCCGCGAGGCGAACACGGACACCCTGCGCTCGCGCCTTGCCGCAGATTGTCTTGGTATATTTCCGTATTCGCCCGACTCGAGCGCGCGCGAGGTGGCGAACGCGCTTCTGTCCACGCTTCCCGAATAGGAACCGTGGCGCGCAATGAGTTATCCTTAATTTTCCATGGAAACGCGGATCGAGCTCGCGCCCAATTGTTCGCTGACCCCGGCGGCTGCCAAGCTTTTCTTCGTCGCTACCTGCCTGTTTTCATTGGCTTTTAGCATGATTTTCGCAATCATGGGATTTTGGCCGGTGTTGCCGTTCTGGGCGCTCGAGATGCTTGCCCTGGGATTGGCCCTGCGAGCCAGCTTGCAGCGGCGCGCGTACACGCAAACGGTAACCATTACCGAGTCGCAGGTGCGCCTCGTGACCCGATCGCGACGGGGCGAGGCCAAACAAGAGTTTGCGCGGCATTGGTCGAAGGTTAGACTTCGCAGTCCGCGAACGCGCCTCTATCCAAGCAGGTTGCTGATCGAGAGTCGCGGCCGGGCGTACGAAGTGGGCAGCTTCCTCACCGAGGAAGACCGCTGTCAACTGGCGGAGCGCTTACGTTATTTGGTGGGCGGCATGAACGAGTCGCCACCGCTTGAAATCGATAGAACTGAGGGGTCCCGTTTAGATGAGAGTTACCAGAGGCGACAATGATGACAGCACTTCTCGGCCAACCGGCTTTGCCTTGGCCAGAGCGCTCTGCCTAGCCGCCTTGGGGTTTGGGCCCCTCGCCTACGCCAACACGTCGAATGGCTACAACCTGCCCCTCGGGGTCACCTCCTTAAGCCGGGATATCTACGCTTTGCACATGGAAGTGTTCTGGATCTGCGTCGGCATCGCGGTGGCGGTATTCGGGGTGATGATTTATGCCCTGGTGAAATTCCGCCGTTCTCAGGGCGCTGTACCCGATACCACTTTGCTGCATAGCACCGCGGTGGAGATCATTTGGACCGTCATTCCGGCCGTGATCCTGGTGGTGATGGCGATTCCAGCCGCGAATGTCATCCTTATGATGGAGGACACGCGCGACTCCGAACTGTCGATCCGGGTCACCGCCTATCAGTGGAAGTGGCAATATCAATACTTGGACGCGGCCGAGGGGGTTGATTTCTTCTCGACGCTCGCCACCGACTCGAATTTCGCGCGCCAGTTGCATTCCGGCATCGACCCAAAGACGGTGCCCAATTATCTCTTGGAAGTCGATAAGCCCATGGTCATCCCGAGCGGCACCAAAGTCCGCCTGCTGCTCACGTCCATGGACGTCATCCACGCATGGTGGGTCCCCGATTTCGGCGCCAAGCGCTCAGCCGTACCGGGATTCGTCAATGAATTGTGGTTCAGGGTCGATCCTGGCAAAGAAGGAATTTATCGCGGGCAATGCGCCGCGCTCTGCGGCCGCGACCATGGCTTCATGCCCATCGTCGTGGATGTGCGAACTCCCGACGATTTCAAGAAATGGGTCGTGGAGCAGAAGGCGGCGCTGAAGCAGGCGGCGGCGCCAGGCGCCGCACCGCCGCGCACCGCGCAAGTATTGTCGAACTAGTTACGTAATCAGTATCGCATTTACAGAAGAGAGCTATTGCACTATGGCCCAGCCCCACGCAGCCGACACCGCTCACCACGACGACCATCACGATCAACCTGCGACGGGCATCAAGCGTTGGCTGTTCGCGACCAACCACAAAGACATCGGCACCATGTACTTGGTGTTCAGCCTGATCATGTTCTTCATCGGCGGCGCGATGGCGATGGTGATTCGGGCGGAGCTGTTCCAACCCGGGCTGCAGCTCGTCGATCCGGTGTTCTTCAATCAAATGACCACCACTCATGCGCTGGTCATGATATTCGGCGCGGTGATGCCGGCATTCGTCGGACTCGCCAATTGGATGATCCCTATGCAAATCGGCGCGCCGGACATGGCGCTGCCGCGCATGAACAATTTTAGCTTCTGGATTCTGCCGTTTGCGTTCACCTTGTTGTTGTCCACGCTGCT
>JAXDQI010000208.1:0-43516 GCA_034667965.1 Gammaproteobacteria bacterium | reverse complement strand
CGCCGATGCATCGGAGTTCAGCACGGGCGATCGCGTCGTTTCGAATGGCAGTCACGCGGAATTCGTCTCCGTCGGGCGCAACCTTTGCGCACGCATTCCCGAATCGGTCAGCGATGATGAGGCGGTTTTCGCCCCGCTGGCGGCGATTGCGCTTCAAGGACTGCGGCTCGCCGGACCTGAAATCGGTGAACACTTCTGCGTGATCGGTCTTGGCCTCGTCGGCCTGATTGCCGTGCAGCTTCTGCGCGCCAACGGCTGTAGAGTGCTGGGCGTCGATCCTGATCCGGGAAAATCCGCGCTCGCGCGGCGATTCGGTGCTGACGTAGTCGATCTGGGCGCCGGCGAAGATGTGCTGAGGAAGGCGGAACGCATCTCACGGGGAATGGGGATCGATGCAGTTCTGATCACCGCGGCAACCGACAGCAACGAGCCGGTCGAACAGGCCGCGCGAATGTGTCGCCAGCGCGGCCGAATCGTGCTGATCGGCGTCACCGGACTCGAGCTGAATCGGGCGGATTTTTACAAGAAGGAGATCTCGTTCCAGGTTTCCTGTTCCTACGGCCCGGGACGCTATGACGAGGTGTACGAGGATCGCGGGGTCGATTACCCGTTCGGATTGGTGCGCTGGACCGAACAGAGAAATTTCCAAGCCGTGTTGCAGCTGATGGAATCCGCACACCTTGACGTGCGGCCGCTGATCAGCCATCGATTTGCGTTTGGCGCGGCCGGGGATGCCTATGATCTGCTGGCCGATCGTACGCTGGCCTCGCTGGGAATCTTGCTCGACTACCGGGATGAGGAGAGCGTACCGGCGATCGTGCGCAAGATGCCGTTGCGCGCACCGGCATCGGGATCGCCCGTGGCGATGCCGACGGTGGCGTTCATCGGCGCCGGCAATTACGCCGGCCGTGTGTTGATTCCTGCCTTTCGGGCGAGCGGCGCGCGGCTCTTCGCCGTGGCGACGGCGAGCGGGATCAACGCGGCACGTTACGGGCGCCAATACGGTTTCGAGCTCGCTTCGACCGACGTGGAGGCGGTGCTTGCCTCGCCGGAGGTGGACCTTGTCGTGATTGCGACGCGCCACGATACCCATGCGCAATTCGTCCAGCGCGCACTCGATGCCGGCAAGCATGTGTTTGTCGAAAAACCGCTGGCGCTCACCGGTCCGGAAATAGATGCCATCGAGTCGCGCCTTCGCGATCCCGCGCAGCGGCAAACACGGACGCTCATGATTGGGTTCAATCGCCGCTTCGCGCCGCTCGCGATGCAAATGAAGGCATTGCTCGGCGCAGTACGCGAGCCCAAGAGTTTCGTTGTCACCGTCAATGCGGGTGCGGCGCCGGCGGGGCACTGGACCGTGGATTCCGCTGGTGGCGGACGCATCATCGGCGAGGCCTGTCACTTCATAGATTTGCTGCGATTCCTTGCCGGTTGCCCGATCACCGGCAGCGTCGCGCGTCGCACCGGCGGTGAGAGTGCGCGATCCGATGATCCGTCCGTTAGCATCACCTTGAGCTTCGCCGATGGATCGATTGGCGTCATTCATTACCTGACGAGCGGCCACTCATCCTTTCCCAAGGAACGAGTCGAAGTATTCGCCGGCGGCCGCGTATTGCAGCTCGATAATTTTCGTCGATTGCGCGCTTACGGTTGGCCTCATTTCGGGTCGAAACGGCTCTGGAGGCAGGATAAGGGCCAATATGCCTGCGCGGCGGCTACGGTGCGAGCGGTGAAGGCGGGGGATGTGTCGCCGATTCCGCTCGAGGAGATTCTCGAAGTCAGTCGCGCGACGATCGAAGCGAGCGAAGCAGCACGGCATTGAGTAGCCTGGCCAATTATTTTCACACGGTGCGATACTTGCGCCCGGTTCAAGTACTAGGACGCATCCGGTTCAAGCTGTGGCGGCCGACACCCGACCAGCGTCCGGCCCCGGCGCTGCACGCACCGATCCATCCGTATTCGACGGCGGTCTTCGCTGCGGCGTCGATGCTTGGGCCCGATCGGTTCCGATTCCTGAATCTCGAAGGTTCTTGTTCGGATGCAGCCCAGTGGATGGGCGATGGCCGGTCGCAGTTGTGGACTTACAACCTTCACTACTTCGAGGATCTCAATGCCAAGGATGCCTCCTCGCGAAGCGCTTGGCACCAACGGCTCGTCGAGCGATGGGTCGAGGAAAATCCTCCGGGCGTCGGAGTGGGATGGGATCCATATCCCGTGTCTCGGCGGGTGGTGAATTGGATAAAGTGGTCGCTCGGCGGCAATTCGCTGACGCCGAAGGTCCGGCAAAGTCTCGCAGTGCAGGTGCGTTGGCTGATGCGGCGCATCGAGTCCCATCTGCAGGGCAACCACGTGTTCGCCAACGCGAAAGCGCTGATTCACGCCGGCCTCTATTTTGAAGGTGAGGAGGCCGATCGCTGGCTCCTGCGCGGCTTGACCTTGATGCAGGCGCAAATCGGCGAACAGGTACTGAGCGACGGCGGTCACTTCGAGCGCAGCACGATGTATCACGCCGGATTTGTCGAGGACCTGCTTGACACGATTAGTGTCATGCAAGCATTTGGGCGCACGATGGACCCCTCCTGGCATGCAACTGTCGCACACATGATGAGCTGGCTGGAAGCGATGACCCATCCCGATGGGGATATAGCGTTCTTCAACGACGCGGCTTTCGGCATCTGCCAGACTCCCGCTGCATTGCGCGGGTACGCCATACGCCTGAACATTTCCCTGGAAGAGTTCGGGCACGCGGGCGTTCGCCTTTTGATGCCGAGCGGCTATGTCAGCATTGATTCACCACCTTTTTTCCTCGTGTGTGACGTCGCCCCCATCGGTCCTGATCATTTGCCCGGGCACGCGCATGCCGATACCTTGAGCTTCGAAATGAGTTTCAAGGGTCGGCGAGTGTTCGTGAATTCGGGTACTGCGGAATACGGTCTTAGCGCTGAGCGCCAGCGCCAGCGCGGTACGGCTGCACACAATACGCTCGTGCTCGACGGCGAAAACTCGAGCGAGGTCTGGGCGGGGTTTCGCGTTGCCCGCCGCGCGCGGGCGCGTCTGCTGAGCGCAACGGCGGTGGATTCGGTGTTCAGTGTCGTCGGTGAGCACGATGGCTATCGTCGCCTGCGGGGCGGGAATTTACACCGACGCAGGTGGACGCTGAGCGCACGGGAGCTTTTGATCGAAGATACCGTGGAAGGCCGATTTGGACGCGCCATGTGCTATTTCCACCTGCATCCCGACATTCAGGTGCGGCGCGGAGCCGGCTTGAATCTGCAATTGACCGATTCGGGCGGCCTCCTTCTCGACGTGCGTTTCGAGGGGGCGGCCATCGTCGATGTCGTCGATTCGACCTGGCATCCGGAGTTTGGCGTCGCGCTGGCGAGCCGCTGCATCGTCGCCCAGCTCGATGGGCCGCGCTTGACCGCCTCGATTCGTGGGAGTGAATTGAATTGAGGCTATTGGTTCTGAGTTTCTATTTCCGGCCCGACCTGAGCGCTGGATCGTTCCGTGCCAGCGCCCTCGTCGATTCATTGCTTGAGGTATTGCCCGCCGGGGCAACGATTGATGTCATCACCACGACGCCGAATAGGTACAGCACGTTCACTCGGGAAGTCTCGGACGTCGAGACGGCGGGTCCGCTCACGGTGCGCAGAATCCCGCTGCCGGCGCATCGCAGCGACCTGTGGGGTCAATCCCGCGCATTCCTGCACTTCGCGCGTCATGCAAACCGCCACGCAATGAATGTACCTTACGATGTAGTATTCGCCACCTCATCGCGCCTCATGACGGCGGCGCTCGGCGCGTGGATCGCGCGGCGCACGCGTGCGCGGCTCTACCTGGACATTCGCGATATCTTCGTGGATACCATCGGCGATGTATTTCCAAGGATCTCCGGCGTTCTGAAGCCTCCGCTATCTGCGCTGGAGCGTTGGACCATGCGGCGCGCCGATCGCATCAATCTGGTGTCGCGCGGCTTCGAAGGTTACTTTTGCTCGCGCTACCCGGATCGTTCATATGCCTGGTTCACCAACGGTATCGATGATGAGTTTTTAGGCGCGGACTGGTCTAGGAAGAGAACGGGCGATGCACAAGCACCATTGCTCGTGGTCTATGCCGGGAACATCGGCGAAGGACAGGGGCTGCACGCCATCCTGCCGAAACTGGCGGCGCAGCTGGGGCGGCGTGTGCATTTTCGCGTGATTGGCGACGGTGGGCGTCGCGAACTGCTTCTCGATCTACTGAGGCAGGCGGACGCGCACAATGTGGACGTCGTGCCGCCCTTGCCGCGCCTCGCTTTGCTCGAGGAATACGTCAACGCCGACGTGCTTTTCCTGCACTTGAATGCGCAGGCGGCGTTCGAAAAAGTCCTGCCCTCGAAGATCTTCGAGTACGCGGCAACGGGTAGGCCGATTTGGGCAGGTGTGGCCGGGTATGCGGCGGGCTTCATTGCGGCCGAAGTACCGAATGCAGCGGTATTTGCCCCTTGCAATGTGTCGCAGGCAATCGAGAGGCTGAATGGCTTGACACTGCATGACCAGCCGCGCCGCGAATTCGTCAATCGGTACGCTCGCCGCAACATCGCGAAGGCGATGGCGAATGATATTTTGAAGCTCGTGCGGGCGGCTTCATGATGGGGATACTGAAACTTACCGCCGCATTGTTGGCCAAACCGTTATTGGTGGCTCTGATTTTGTCGGCTGCGGGATTGCTGTTATTGCGCGGGTCGCGGCGCCGCGCCGGCGCGTGGGTTATCGCGGTCGGAGCGGCCACTGGCTACCTCGCATCGACGTCGCTGGTCGGAAATGCACTGCTGGCACCTTTGGAGCAAAGATATCCCGCGTTCGATGCCAGTCAGGCGGTTGGTGTGCGCGACATAGTCGTGCTGGGCAGCAGTTATGAGCCTCGCGATGATATTCCGGTGACCGGCGCGCTGGACCCGGACGGGCTAATACGTATCGTCGAAGGCGTACGTCTGGCACGATCGCTTCCCGGCGCGCGATTGCTCGTGTCCGGCGGGGCCGCGCCGGGATTTACCCCCAGCGCGCTGGGCTACGCGCAGCTTGCCGCGGATTTGGGCATCCAACGCTCGGCCGTGATCGTGATGGATCACGCGCGCGACACGGCCGAGGAGGCCAGGGACGTATTCGCCCTGCTGGGTCGGGCGCCCTTCATTCTGGTGACTTCCGCCTACCACATGCCGCGGGCGATGCGGCTCATGCGCCGCGCCGGGGCTGACCCGGTGCCCGCACCCACGGGGCAGATTTGGGACATGGAGCGGGCAACTGGACGATTCGGCCTGATTCCGGGATCGCGCGGCTTGCGGAAATCGGAGGCCGCCCTGCACGAGTATCTGGGGCTTGCTGCGGTCAGTTTGCGAGTCGATTGAGCATATTCGAATCTACCGAACTACGCGGCGCATTTCTTGGATAATGTGCGTCTGTGAATCGGCAAACCCCATCACCATTGCGAGCACTGATCACCGGAGCCAGCGGTTTCGTCGGGCGCACGCTGGTCTCGACTTCCGCCCCACTCCAATGGCGGGCGGCAGTCCGGTCCCATTCCGCGCCCCGACTTGCGACAGATCAAGTCATCGTCGG
Organism: Gammaproteobacteria bacterium; assembly: GCA_034667965.1. Taxonomy (GTDB): domain Bacteria; phylum Pseudomonadota; class Gammaproteobacteria; order Steroidobacterales; family Steroidobacteraceae; genus Bog-1198. The sequence continues at coordinate 37,919 of JAXDQI010000208.1, read as the reverse complement.
CGATATCGATGGCCAAACTGACTGGTCGAAGGCGCTTCCCGGTGTCGATTGCGTCGTCCATCTCGCGGCGCGCGCGCATGTCATGAAGCCCACGGCAAGTGATCGCATCGAATTCGAGCGCACCAATGTACTCGGCACCGAGCGATTGGCGCGGGCCGCCGCCGCAGCCGGCGTCAAGCGCTTCGTCTATCTGAGCAGCATCAAGGTGAATGGTGAGAGCAGCGGAGAACGCGCGTTCGGCGCCGACGATATACCGGAACCTCGGGATGACTATGCACGCTCCAAATTGGAAGCAGAGCGTCGGCTATCGGCGATCGAAGCGGCGTCGTCCATGGCCGTTGCGATCGTGCGATCGCCGCTCGTCTATGGTCCGGGAGTGCGCGCAAATTTTCTCCGCTTGTTGTCCTTGGCGTATAGCGGCCTTCCGGTACCCTTGGCATCGATCGACAACTCGCGAAGTATGGTGAGCGTATGGAATCTCTGCGATCTCATTTGCGTGTTGCTCCGACATGAGCGGCCGATGAGCGGCGTGTTCATGGTCGCCGACGGCGAAGACGTATCCACGGCGGAGCTGCTGCGCCGATTGGCGCATATCATGCATCGACCTGCGCGGCTTTTTGCCCTGCCGACAGGCGTGCTTCGGGCGCTTGCGGCCCTTACCGGACGGAGTGCCGAAGTGAACAGGCTGTGCGACTCGCTCGCCGTCGATATTTCGCAGACTCGCGCCCGCCTGGGCTGGTCGCCGCCTCTGTCTCTCGAAGCCGGACTCGGGCGAACCGTCCGTTGGTATATGCAGGAATTCACGCACCGGACGGCGGCATGATTCCTCAAAATATCCACCTCATCGCGGCGGCGCGTCCGAATTTCATGAAAATTGCGCCGCTCTACCATGCCCTTTCGCGCGAGAGCTGGTGCCGTGCTGCGATCGTGCACACGGGGCAGCATTACGACTACAACATGTCCGACTCGTTTTTTCGCGACTTGAAACTGCCACAACCTGATTTTCATCTGGAGGTGGGCAGCGGCTCCCACGCCGAGCAGACCGGCCGTGTGATGATCGAATACGAAAAGATCGCGGAACGCGCGCGCCCGGATTGGGTCGTTGTGGCGGGCGATGTGAATTCGACCCTCGCGTGCGCGTTGGTGGGGACGAAGCTTTGCATCCCGGTGGTACACCTCGAGGCTGGGTTGCGAAGCGGCGATCGCAGCATGCCTGAGGAAATCAACCGATTGGCGACGGACGCGATCGCCGATGTGTTATGGACGCCGTCGGCCGATGCCGACGCCAATCTGCTGCGCGAGAACGTGGCGCCCGAGAAGATCGACCGCGTCGGCAATTTTATGATCGATTCCTACGAAATGCTGCGTGACGCGATTGCCGCTGCGAAGACGGTCGAGCGGCTGGCGCTCTCACAGCGCCGATATGCGGTGGTCACTCTGCATCGGCCCGCGAACGTCGACAGCGCCGATTCGCTGGCCTCATTGATCGCGCAATTATCGAGCGCGTCCGGCTCTCTGCCCATGGTGTTCGCCGTTCATCCACGCACCCGTAAGCGTCTGCGCGAATTCGGTCTGATGGCGACATTGGAGAATTGCGCGAACATCCGGCTGACCGACCCATTGGGGTACATTGAATTCATGAATCTGGTGTCCAATGCCGCGGTTGTGGTGACGGACTCCGGCGGCGTTCAGGAGGAAACCACTTATCTCGGGATCCCTTGCCTCACGCTTCGCAATACGACGGAACGTCCGATCACCATCGAGGAAGGTTCAAACCGTTTGGTGCAAACGCATGCGCTCATCGATGCGCTCAGCGACGTGATGAACGGCCGCTTTCGCCCGGGCAGGCGGCCCGCTCTGTGGGACGGAAAAGCCGCCGAAAGATCCATTGTCGCTTTGAGGAGACGGGCCAACGTTGATTGAGGGTTCGAACCCGTGCCTCAATGCTTGCGTGGGCAACTCGAAGACCTTGTAATTCTGCGGTATTATCGCAGCATACTTTCGATGGGGATGATTATTCCGCTGGCGAACAAACCTGCTGATCCGAGGCGCGCACGAAGCAGTCGGGTGGAATCCGCCCGACTGGACCGCTTGTGAGCTATGTAGCCAATACCGTTTGCGTCGCCGTTGTCACCTTCCTCTTTGCCTGGTTTGCGACAGGGCTCGTCCGTCGGCACGCGCTTCGCAACGCGATCCTGGATGTTCCAAATAGGAGAAGTTCTCATGTGACGCCGACCCCAAGGGGCGGAGGTCTTGCGGTTGTATTGGCATTCATGGGCGCCGTGGCATTTCTCGTTTCCGCCGGATTCCTTCAGCGCAACTTGGCGTTTGTGCTGGCCGCTGGAGGCGGCGCGGTTGCACTGACAGGGTATCTGGACGATCGCAAGACCTTGCCTGCGAGCATTCGAATTTGCGTCCACATCATCGCCGCAATTTTGGCAGTGATGGTCCTGGGCGGCATTACGGAGCAGACGCTTCGAAATATGGGGTTGCATGGAGCCTGGGCGGGTGGCCTGCTCGGACTGATGGCGCTGACCTGGTCGACCAATCTATTCAATTTCATGGACGGCATAGACGGCATGGCGGGCAGCGAGGCCGTCTTTGTGGCGGCCGCCGGGGCCCTTCTCAACTGGAGATACGGCGGAGACAGCGGATTGACAGCCGCGATGTTGGTATTGGCCGCGGCGACGCTGGGTTTTCTGATCTGGAATTGGCCGCCGGCGAGTATTTTCATGGGTGACGTCGGCAGTGGATTTCTCGGATTTACCCTCGGTGTTCTGGGTCTTGCGGCAAGCCGATACAGCGTCGCCCGCATCGAGGTGTGGGTGATCTTGAATGGGGTTTTCATAGTCGATGCAACCGTTACGCTGCTGACACGGATCATGCGAGGCGATCGATGGTTTGAAGCGCATCGTCAGCATGCCTATCAGAAACTTGCGAGTCGATGGAAGGCGCATTTGCCGGTCACTGTTCTGGTCATCACGATCAACTTGATTTGGTTATTCCCGTGGGCCTGGATTGCAGTTCTCTACCCGGCACGCGCCCTGTTGTGTGCAATCGCGGCGTTGTTCCCGCTAATAGTATTCACCTCTCTGTTTGGTGCCGGACGCCAGTCGCGTCATTGAACGCGCAGGGCGTTGACCGACGTGCGATCGAGGCCTCTCTGAGACGGCGCATGGCATTGCGACCAGTCACCTTTGTAATTTCTACTTGTCGAATGAGCCGTTTGGAACAAAATCATCAATTTGGATGGACGGTACGCGCATAAGGATGGCACGATTACCGCACCCGAAACTTCGGGACTTGTTTTCGGAGCGACCAATTGGCAAAAACTGCGTTAATCACTGGGATCACCGGGCAAGACGGCGCATATCTTGCTGAATTTCTCGTCGCCAAGGGCTACACCGTGCACGGCGTCAAGCGTCGCGCATCGTCATTCAACACGGATCGAATCGATCATCTCTATCAGGATCCGCACGAAAAGGACGTGCGTCTCAAACTGCACTACGGGGATCTGACGGATTCCACCAACCTGATTCGGATCATCCAGGAAGTTCAGCCCGACGAGATCTACAATCTGGCCGCGCAAAGCCACGTGGCGGTGTCGTTCGAGACTCCCGAATACACCGCAAATTCCGACGCGGTGGGTACGCTTCGGGTGCTGGAAGCCATCCGGATTTTAAAACTGGAGAACAAAACCCGTTTCTATCAGGCTTCGACATCTGAGATGTTCGGCAAGGTTCAGGAAATCCCGCAGCGGGAAACCACCCCATTCTATCCTCGCTCGCCCTACGGCGCCGCCAAGGTCTACGCCTATTGGATTACGGTGAACTACCGCGAGGCGTACGGATTGTTCGCGTGCAATGGGATATTGTTCAATCATGAATCCCCGATGCGCGGTGAAACCTTCGTGTCGCGCAAGATCACTCGTGCCTTGACGCGCATCAAGGTGGGACTGCAGGAAACCCTGCATCTCGGAAATCTGGATTCACGGCGCGATTGGGGACACGCGCGCGATTACGTGCGTGCGCAATGGCTGATGTTGCAGCAGGATGTGCCGGAGGACTTCGTCATCGCCACCGGGACACAATTTTCGGTCCGAGACTTCGTAGTGGCTGCCGGTTCGCTTCTTGACATGCAGATCGAATGGCAGGGTGATGGAGTGGACGAAGTCGGAATCGACACGGTTACCGGCCGTAGGCTGGTGCGAGTAGACCCGCGTTATTTCCGGCCGACCGAAGTAGAGACTCTTTTGGGCGACGCTACCAAGGCGCGGCAAAAACTTGGCTGGACCGCGGAAGTAAGTTTCCCGGAATTAGTGGCGGAAATGATCGAATCAGATCTGGATCTCGCAAAGCGGGATGCCCTGGTCGCCAAGGAAGGCTACAAGGTCTACAGCCACCACGAGTAAAGCCGTGCAGTTAACGCAAGCATCTCGAATTTATGTGGCGGGCCATCGTGGGTTGGTGGGTTCAGCAGTGGTCAGAGCCTTGCAGCACCGCGGTCACACCAATCTATTGCTCAGGACTCACCAGGAGCTCGATCTTACGGATCAGGCCGGCGTCCTCCAGTTCTTTCAGGCCGAGCGCCCGGAGGCCGTCATCATGGCGGCCGCCCGCGTGGGTGGAATTCACGCCAACAATTCTCGGCCGGCGCTGTTCATCCGGGACAATCTGGTGATCCAAGACAACGTCATCGACGCCGCTTATCGTTCGGGGGTCAAAAAGTTCGTGTTTTTAGGGTCGAGTTGTATCTACCCCAAACTTTGCCCCCAACCCATCAAGGAGGATTATCTCCTCACCGGCCCGCTGGAACCGACGAACGAGTGGTATGCAATCGCTAAGATTGCGGGTGTGAAGATGTGTCAAGCGTATCGCCGGGAATACGGGTTCAACGCGATTTCCTTGATGCCGACCAACCTGTATGGCCCCGGCGATAACTTCGATCTGCAGAATTCACATGTCTTGCCGGCGTTGATCCGCCGTTTTCACGAAGCCAAGGTGCGTGGCGAGGAGAGCGTGACGGTGTGGGGCACGGGTACGCCGCGGCGGGACTTTCTCCACGTGGACGATCTGGCGGACGCGGTTTTGTACCTTTTACAGGGGTATGACGCCGAACAGATCGTCAATATCGGTTGGGGTGAGGATGTGACCATCCGCGAACTTGCGGAAATCGTGGTGTCGGCGATTGGCTACAAGGGCAAGATTCTCTTTGATCCCAGCAAGCCGGATGGTACACCCCGTAAGTTGCTCGACGTGACGCGGTTGAGCGAGCTCGGTTGGCGGCCGAAGGTGCGTCTCCAACAAGGAATCGAGTCTACGTACGCCTGGTTCGAGGAACATTTCACCGATGCGCGGCTGTGACCTTCGATGATTGGTCAACGAATCTGTGACTCATGCGTTGAAGGCGCTGACTCGCATGCATTAACTCATCGTTACTTTCGTCGGTACGGGTGGATGCCGGATCGATTAGTTATGTACACTGGAGCCTAGGGAGACGATACTCCGCCACGGGAGAACGAAAACCTCAATGGATATGGGGCGCTGGGCTGAAACGTGTCAAGGAGGGTTCGCGTTGGTTTCGAAGATCCGAAGCAATTCCGATGATTACATAAGGCAGACCGTTGATCTGCCACGCCCAACGAAGCGGATAATCTCAATTTGCATGGATGTGGTCATGATGCCCATGGCCCTATGGGCCGCCGTCAGCCTCAAGGCGGGCTTTCCTTCGTTGGACGTCTCGGACTGGCCTGCCTATCTGGCGGTCGTCGCCGTCAGCCTTCCCATATTCGTGCGCTTAGGGTTATACCGCGCCGTGATTCGCTTTTTGGGACACAAGGCGGTGTTTGCGGTCGCATTTGCCGTTGCCTTGAGCGGTCTGTTGCTGGGCTTGCTCGGGTCGGCGCTGAAGACACCGGCGCTCTCGCCCAGCGTGGTGACGATCTATTCCTGTATGGCGTTGTTGTACGTTGCCGGATCGCGCTTCGTGGTGCGTTTCTACTTGCTGACCCGCTATCTTCAACCCACGGTCGCGCGAGTTGCGATTTATGGGGCCGGAGAGGCCGGCGCGAGGTTGTCCACGGTGTTGTCGACGACGCGCGCCTTTGATCCATTGGTGTTTGTCGACGACAACAAGAGTCTGCATAACCGCATGGTCAACGGCATCAAGGTCTATTCCCCCGCGGAATTGCCCGATCTCATCAAGGCCAAAAACCTGGATCGGGTACTGCTTGCCCTGCCTTCGCTCAGCCGGCGCCGTCGGCGCGAAATATTGAGTTCCCTCGAGCCCTTGGGGGTCCACGTTCAAACCGTGCCGGAATTTGAACACCTCGTCACGGGTATCGCCTCGGTGGCCGATATCCGGGAAGTCGACGTGTGCGACCTTTTGGGCCGCGATTCGGTACCTCCCAAGCCGGGTCTCTTCGATGCGTGCATTCGCGACCGCGTGGTCATGGTGACGGGCGCAGGGGGTTCGATCGGATCGGAATTATGCAGACAAATCATTGGGTTAGGGCCGAAGCGCCTGGTGCTCTTCGAAATGTCCGAACTCGCGCTCTACAACATCGAGCGCGAATTGCGCGCGTTCGCGCAGCAAAATTCGCTGACGGTGGAACTGGTCGGTCTCATCGGCAACGCGCATCACCGCTTCCGCCTGCGCGACATCCTCTCGGCCTACCGGGTGCAGACGGTGTATCACGCCGCGGCATACAAGCACGTCCCCATCGTCGAACAGAATGTGATCGAGGGCATTTACAACAATGTGATTTCCACCTGGTACGCGGCCGAAGCGGCGCATGACGCCGAAGTGGAGACCTTCGTATTGGTTTCCACGGATAAAGCCGTGAACCCCACCAATGTCATGGGGGCTACGAAGCGCTTCGCTGAGATGGTGCTGCAAGGGCTTCACCGCCGCGGCAGCAAGACGCGGTTCTGCATGGTGCGATTCGGCAATGTTTTGGCCTCCTCAGGGTCCGTGGTGCCGCTGTTCAGCGAACAAATCAAAGCCGGCGGTCCGGTCACCGTCACCCATCCGGAAGTGATCCGGTATTTCATGACCATCCCCGAGGCGGCGCAGCTCGTTATTCAGGCCGGTTCCATGGCGGAAGGCGGTGATGTGTTCGTGCTCGACATGGGAAAACCCGTACGGATCGGCGACCTGGCACGGCGCATGATCAATCTGATGGGGCTGACCGTTCGAGACGAGGAACATCCGGAGGGCGACATTGAAATCCGGTACACGGGGTTACGTCCTGCCGAAAAATTATTTGAAGAGCTGCTCATCGGAAATAATGTCACCGGCACCCAGCACCCCATGATCCTCCGGGCCATAGAGCACTCATTGCCCTGGGAAAAGGTGCAGACGCAATTGGATGAGATTTTGGTGGCGATGAATCGCTTCGACTGCCAGCGTGCGCTGCAGCTATTGAGCGACGTCGTCGTGGAATACAAACCGGCTCCCGAGTCCCACGATCTCGTCTTGGCGCGCCAGACTGCCGTGGCACCGGATGATCGCAAGGTCACCAGCTTGAAGGTTCGGCGGATCACTCGGATAACGGGCCCCACCGATACTGCCCGCCCGTAGGCGCCGGTTCCAAGCCGGCCTAATGTCCCACGGAACCATCCTCGTCACCGGCGGTGCCGGCTACATCGGCAGCCATGTGGTGCGGCAGCTGGGCGACGCCGGCGAACGGGTAGTGGTCATCGACAACCTCGGCAAGGGCTTCCGCCAGGCTGTGACCGCGGGCGAACTGGTGGTTGCCGACGTGGGCGACTATTCCCTGGTGTCGCGCGTGCTGGCGGCGCATCGCATCGACACCGTCATGCACTTTGCGGCCCACACCATCGTTCCGGAGTCCGTCGCATTGCCGCTCGAGTACTATGGGAACAACACCTGTTCGACCCGCAGCCTGTTGCAGGCGTGCATCGACAATGGAATCAAGAATTTCGTGTTTTCGTCGACTGCCGCTGTCTACGGCATGCCGGAGGATGGGTATGCCGGCGAGGATTCGCCGACGCGGCCGATCAACGCCTATGGCACGTCCAAACTCATGAGCGAGTGGATGTTGCGGGATGTGGCTGCGGTGAACCCGCTCCGCTACGTGGCGCTGCGCTATTTCAACGTGGCGGGGTCGGATCCCGGCGGTCGAATTGGTCAGGCCACCCCTGGGGCGACCCTGCTGACCAAGGTGGCCTGCGAGGCCATGGTGGGCAAACGCCCCCACGTGTCGGTGTTCGGCAGCGACTATGCCACGCCCGACGGAACCGGGGTACGCGATTACCTGCACGTCGAGGACCTGGCCTCGGCGCACCTGCGGGCCCTCGATTATCTGCGCGCGGCGGGCCGCTCCGTGACCTTAAACGTGGGCTACGGCCATGGCTATTCGGTGCGCGAGGTGCTGCGCATGGTGGAAGCGGTGGCCGGCAAGCCGCTGGTCATTCGCGAGGAAGCGCGTCGCGCCGGGGATCCGGCCTATCTGGTGGCGCGGGCCGATCGGATTCGCACCGAACTCGGATGGACTCCGCGCTACGACGATCTGAAGGCCATCGTTTCAAGTTCGCTGAACTGGGAGCACAAGCTCCTGGCCAATCCGTGGAACTGAGGGCCAGCGTGCCGGTGCAGTCCGCGATTCATCGACCCATGACGACGTTCCAATGCAGCCACGAAACCAGGGCATCGAAGCCAAACGCTCCCCCGCCGTAGAGTCCTTCGAGGAACACAATGGTGTCCGTAGACGTTCCCGTAAGCCGTGCGTCGTTGATCGCCAGGAACGTGTACATGGCGGCGAACGCTGTTCTTTTGTTGCCGTCCAAGAATGGATGGTTCTGCGAAAGGCTTTCCCAGATCGCAGCGGCTTCTTCGATGAGATCGGCGTAATACCCTGTCTGTGGGCGGTACAGCGCTGCTTCCAATAGCCCAGCGTCGCGGATACCGGGTGTTCCGCCGTAGCGCGCGATTTGGTCTTCATGCAGCGCGAGCACTTCGATCGACGTGAGGTAATCGGTCACTCGGCCAATTTCTTGTAAACGTCCGCGTATTTGTGGTGGCTTTCAGAGTAGGCGCGCATGACGTGCGCGCGAGGCTTGGCGTTCTTGCGCTTCTCGATGAGATCCGACAGCGCCTCGTCGACAAGCGCCTGTAGCTGGCGTCCTTCGGTCCGCCCTATTTCCCGAACGGCCGCAAGAATGTCGGAACCGACTTGGGTGGCGAATTTCTCTCGGGTTTGGGACATGGCTCTTTTCCTGTAGCTGGCATCATGATACATCAAGTTAAATCATGACGCGCCTCGGCGGGCGTGCGCTCGCCGGTGCGAGCGAGTGAAATCATCTTCATACGCCCGCCCGCGCCTTTACTTGACCCCCTAAAACCGCTACGCTTTTAAGTCCATTTTCCTAGTTAAATCAGAATATTACGTATGCGAATTACGATCTTCGGCTCCGGCTATGTAGGTCTGGTCACCGGCGCTTGCTTGGCCGATGCCGGCAACAACGTGGTCTGCGTCGATGTGGATGAGCGCAAGATCGAGATGCTCAAACGCGGCGAGATTCCGATCCACGAGCCCGGTCTCGACGACGTGGTCAAACGCAATTTCGACGCGGGGCGGCTCTCCTTCACCACCGACGCCAAGGCCGGCGTCGACCATGGCCAATTCCAGGTCATCGCGGTGGGCACTCCACCGGACGAGGATGGCTCGGCCGACCTGCGCTACGTGCTGGCGGTGGCGCGTACCATCGGCGAGCACATGACGGAGTACAAGGTCATCATCACCAAATCGACGGTGCCGGTCGGCACCGCCGACAGGGTGTGCGATGCGGTGGCGAAGGCCCTGAAAGCACGCCAGGCGAGCATCGAATACGACACCGTATCGAACCCGGAATTTCTCAAGGAAGGCGCTGCGATCAACGACTTCATGAAGCCGGACCGTGTGGTAGTCGGCACCGACAGCCCGCGGGCCTCGGAGCTGATGCGCACTCTGTACGAGCCGTTCACCCGCAATCGCGACCGTATGATCGTCATGGACGTGCGCTCCGCCGAGCTCACCAAGTACGCGGCGAATGCCATGCTCGCCACCAAAATCAGCTTCATGAATGAACTCGCCAATCTGGCCGAGCACTTCGGCGCCGATATTGAGGCCGTGCGCGTCGGCATCGGTTCCGATCCGCGCATCGGCTATGCCTTCATTTATCCCGGCGTGGGTTACGGCGGCTCGTGTTTCCCCAAGGACGTCCAAGCTCTGAAGCGGTCGGCCGACGAAGTGGGATATCAGGCGAGCATCTTGGCCGCGGTGGAAGATGTGAACAATCGTCAGAAACAGGTCCTGTTCAACAAAATCAAGTCCTTCTTCGGCGATCTTCAGGGCAAGACCATCGCCCTCTGGGGTTTGGCGTTCAAGCCCAATACGGATGACATGCGGGAGGCGGCGAGCCGGGTGCTCATGGAGGCTCTGTGGGCGGCGGGCGCCAACGTCCGGGCCTATGATCCGGTGGCCATGCCCGAGTGCAAACGGATTTACGGCGATCGCGCCGACCTCGTCCTCTGCAAGACCAGCCCCGAGGCAGTGCAGGGCGCCGACGCTCTGGCCATCGTCACCGAGTGGCAGGAGTTCCGCAGCCCGGACTTCGACTACATCAAGACGGCGTTGCGCACGTCCGTGATATTCGACGGACGCAATCTCTACGATCCGGCGCATATGGCGCGTGCCGGCTTCGGCTATCATTCGGTCGGTCGAGCTAAGCCGCTCCAGGTGAATAAGTCATGACCGCAGTTTTTCCGGTGATTCTGTCGGGCGGGGCCGGCACTCGACTGTGGCCGCTGTCGCGAGAGATGTATCCGAAACAGCTGCTGGCGCTCACCAGTCAGTATTCGATGCTGCAGGATACGGCCTTGCGGCTGGCCGGCATCGCGGGAGCCCGCCCCCCCATCGTGGTGTGCAACGAAGCCCATCGCTTCACGGTGGCTGAGCAACTCCGTGCCCTCGATATGGTGCCGTCGGCGATTCTGCTAGAGCCCATGGGCCGCAACACGGCGCCGGCGGTGGCACTGGCCGCGCTCAAGGCGCTGGAACTCGACGCCGAGGCCATCATCGTGGTGGCGCCGGCCGATCATGTGATCCGCGATGTGCGTGTATTTCAGCAGGCCGCCGGTGTCGCCGCCGCTCTCGCGGAGGACGGCAAGCTGGTGACCTTCGGCATCGTGGCCCACGCGCCGGAAACGGGCTACGGTTACATCCGCCGGGGCGACGGACCAGGCCCGGCCTACCCGGTGGCGCAGTTCATCGAAAAGCCGCCCGTGGAGATCGCCGAGCAGTTCGTGGCGTCGGGCGATTACTTCTGGAATAGCGGCATGTTCGTCTTCAGGGCCAGCCGGTATTTGAACGAACTGGCGGCTTTCGCCCCCGACATTTTGGAGGCATCGACGGCCGCCTACCGGATCGCCAAAGTCGACCTGGATTTCATGCGCATCGACCGGGCGGCCTTCGAGGCGTGCCGCAGCGACTCCATCGACTATGCCGTCATGGAGAAGACCAAGGACGCCGTGGTGTTGCCGCTCGATGCGGGCTGGAGCGATGTGGGATCCTGGTCATCGCTGTTCGATGCGCTGCCTGCGGATGAGGAAGGCAACGTGCTCCAAGGCGATGTGCTGGTCCACGATACCCATGATTGCTACGTACATTCCACCAGCCGGCTGGTGACGGCGGTGGGCATGGACGACCACATCATCGTCGAGACCAAGGATGCGATCTTGGTCGCGCCGAAGGAGCGTGTGCAGGACGTCAAGGAATTGGTCGCCGCGCTCCGCAAGGCCGGCCGCAGCGAATCGGCCTGGCACCGCGAGGTGTACCGGCCCTGGGGCAGCTACGACAGCATCGACGACGGCGATCGTTTCCAGGTCAAACGTTTGTCGCTGAAACCCGGCGGAATGTTGTCACTGCAGATGCACCATCACCGCGCGGAGCATTGGATCGTGGTCCAGGGCACGGCACGCGTGACCTGCGGCGACAAGACGTTCTTGTTGTCGGAGAACGAGTCGACCTACGTGCCCATCGGTGCGACCCATCGCATCGAGAATCCAGGCAAGGTGGCATTGCACATCGTCGAGGTGCGGTCCGGCACCTATCTGGGCGAGGACGATATCGTGCGCTATGAGGATCATTACGGCCGCGAAGGGACCAGCAATTGAATTCGATCACCTGCTTCAAGGCGTATGATTTGCGTGGCCGTATTCCCACCGAATTGAACGATGACGTGGCGTATCGCGTCGGCCGCGGCTATGCGCAATTCCTGCACCCTAAGCGCGTGGTGGTCGGCCGCGACGTTCGCCTCTCGAGCGCCGGCCTTACCGACGCCCTGTGCCGGGGCCTGACCGACAGCGGCGTCGACGTGTACGACATCGGAATTTGCGGCACCGAGGGCGTGTATTTCGCCACTTTCAACGATGCGGCGGCGGACGGCGGGATCATGGTCACGGCCAGCCACAATCCGTCGGACTACAACGGCATGAAGTTCGTGCGCGAGGCTTCGAAGCCCATCAGCGGCGATAACGGCCTGAAGGAGATCCGGGAATTCGCGGAGCGCGCCGAATTTACCGCGCCCGCGCGCCTGGGCGTCGTTCGCCGTATCGATACGATGAAGGCCTACGTCGCCCACCTCCTGTCGTACGTCGACGTCAAGAAACTAAAGCCCCTGAAGATCGTCGTGAACGCCGGCAACGGCGGCGCCGGGCTCATCATCGATCAGTTGGCACCGCATCTACCGTTCCAATTCATCAAGGTCCACCACGAACCCGACGGTCATTTCCCCAACGGAATTCCCAACCCCATGCTGGAGGAAAACCGCGCACCGACCATTGCGGCGATTCGCGCGCACAAGGCGGACTTCGGCATTGCCTGGGACGGGGATTTCGATCGTTGCTTCCTGTTCGACGAGCATGGAGGGTTCATCGAAGGGTATTACATCGTGGGACTGCTGGCGGCGGCCTTGCTGAAGGGGCATCCCGGCGGCAAGGTGGTGCACGATCCGCGCTTGACGTGGAACACCATCGAGATCGTGGAAGCCGCGGGCGGCGCGGCCGTGCTGTCGAAGTCCGGCCATGCCTTCATCAAGCAGCGTATGCGCGAAGTCGACGGCGTGTATGGCGGCGAAATGAGCGCCCATCATTATTTTCGCCGCTTTGCCTACTGCGACAGCGGCATGATCCCGTGGCTGCTGGTCGCCGAAATCCTGAGCACATCGGGCCTGCCGCTGTCCCGGCTGGTGGGGGAGCGGATCGGGTTGTTCCCGGTGAGCGGCGAGCTGAACTACCGGGTTCCGGACGCCAAGGCGACCATCGCCGCGTTCGAATCGCAATACGCTCCGCACGCGCTCAAAGTGGACCGCACGGACGGCATCTCGTACGAGTTCGCCGATTGGCGGTTCAATTTGCGGACCTCGAACACCGAGCCTTTGATCCGGCTCAACGTTGAGGCGCGCGGCTCGGGCGAATTGATGCGCACCAAGACGCAGGAATTGTTCGCGCTGTTGAAGTCGCACGGCGCCGTTCCCGCGGATGCCTGAGCGGCATCTTCGCCATGCCCATCCCTGATCCCAAGCTCAGCGTCGTCATCCCGGTCTACAACGAGGAGCAGGTCCTGCCGGCCCTGTTCGCGCGGTTGTATCCGGCGCTCGACGAACTCGGGATTTCCTACGAATGCGTATTCGTCAATGACGGAAGCCGCGACCACTCGGTGGCGCTGCTGCGGCAGCAGTTCCAGAGACGCCCCAAGCAGACCCGCGTGGTCCTGTTCCATGCGAACTTCGGGCAGCATTCCGCGGTCATGGCGGGGTTGTCCTATTCGCGCGGCGATTATGTCGTGACGCTGGATGCGGACTTGCAGAATCCTCCGGAGGAAATCGGCAAGTTGGTGGAAATGCTCCAACAGGGATACGACTATGTGGGCACCATCCGCCAGCAGCGTCGGGATTATCTGTGGCGCCGCCTGCTCTCGAAGGGCATGAACAACATCCGCGAGCGCATCACGCCGGTACGCATCACCGATCAGGGCTGCATGATGCGCGGCTACGCGCGCTCCGTGGTGACGGCCCTCAATCAAACCCGCGAGATCAATACCTTCATTCCCGCGCTGGCGTCGTTGTACGCGATGAACCCCACCGAGGTGCCCATCGGGCATGAGGAGCGCCACGCGGGGCAGTCGAAGTACTCGTTGTACAGCTTGATCCGCTTGAACTTCGATTTGATCACCGGCTTCTCGGTGGTGCCTCTGCAACTGTTCTCCATGATCGGCATGGCGGTGTCCACCCTGTCGGCCTTGTTGGTCATCTATCTGTTCGTACGGCGCATCATCCTGGGGCCGGAGGCCGAGGGCGTGTTCACCTTGTTCGGCGTGGTGTTCTTCTTCATCGGCCTGGCGCTGTTCGGAATCGGCCTGCTGGGCGAATACGTCGGACGTATCTACGCCCAGGTGCGGGAGCGGCCGCGCTATATCATCGAAGGCGTGCTGGAGGCGCCCGACGCGGAGAATGGGGGGGACGAACCGGATCCGGTGAGCTATGCCGGCGGGACTGCTCGTGCCGATCAGGTGATTCCACAGTGACCCGGGCCGTGGTGTTCGCCTACAACGAAGTCGGCGTTCGCTGTGTCCGGGAATTGTTGGCGCAGGGAATCGAGATCTCGATTCTGTTCACGCATGAGGACGACCCGGGCGAGCAGCAATGGTTCGGCAGCGTCAGGCAGCTGGGTGAGCACCATGGCCTGCGGGTGGAAACGCCCGATGATCCCAACACGCCTTACTGGGTGTCGGAGGGACGGCGGGCCGCCCCGGATTTTCTACTCTCCTTCTACTACCGCTACATGCTCAATACCGCGTGGTTGGAAGTGCCGCGTCGCGGTGCCTTGAACATGCATGGCTCGCTGCTGCCCAAGTATCGAGGCCGGGCACCGGTGCATTGGGCGATCATTCAAGGCGAATCGGTCACCGGGGCGAGCTTGCATTATATGTTGGAAAAGCCCGACGCCGGCGCGCTGGTGGACCAGCAGGCCGTGCCGATCCTGGAGAACGACACGGCGCTGGACGTATCGCTCAAAGTCGCCGACGCGGCGCAGACGGTACTGCACCGCAGCCTGCCGCGACTCATCGCGGGCACCGCCCCCGCCACCCCATTGGACTTGTCGACGGGATCCTATTTCGGCCGGCGGCGTCCCGAGGATGGCCGCATCGATTGGCGTCAGGGAGCGCGGGCGGTGCACAACCTCGTCCGGGCGGTCGCGCCGCCGTTTCCCGGTGCCTTTACCGAGGTGAACGGGTGTAGGCTTGCGCTGCTGGCAACCCGGGTGGACGACCAGCCGGTGCGGCATGCCGCGCCCGCGCCCTGTCTCTATGCGGCGGATGGTGCCTGGTACGCCGACTGTGTCGATGGACGGCGGCTCAAGATTCTCGAACTTGCCTTGGATAGGAATCCCGTGGTCCCGAACGCCGCGCCGCGGGTCTTGTCGAACCAGCCGCTTGCGTTGATATAAATGAATTTTAGGGGTTTAGCTTGAAAAACGTGCTCATTCTCGGCGTCAATGGTTTCATCGGACATCATTTGAGCAAGTACATTCTTGCCAATACCGATTGGCATATCTACGGCATGGACCTGCAGTCGGAGCGGGTCGGCACGCTCCTCGGCAATCCGAAATTCCACTTCGTCGAGGGCGACATCACCATCAACAAGGAGTGGGTCGAGTACCACGTGCGCAAATGCGATGTCATTCTGCCGCTGGTCGCCATCGCAACCCCCGCGACTTATGTGCGCGAACCCTTGCGGGTGTTCGAACTGGACTTCGAGGCCAACCTGCCCATCATCCGGCACTGCGTGAAGTACAAGAAGCGTGTCGTGTTTCCGTCGACCTCGGAGGTGTACGGCGCCTGCCGCGACAAGGAATTCGATCCCGAGACGTCCGAACTCGTGCTGGGTCCGATCCACAAGCAACGCTGGATCTATTCCTGCGTGAAGCAATTGTTGGATCGCATCATCTGGGGATATGGACAGCAAGGTCTGCAGTTCACCCTGTTTCGGCCGTTCAACTGGATCGGATCCGGTCTCGACAGCATGGATGACCCGAAAGAGGGAAGCTCCCGCGTGCTGACCCAATTCCTGGGCCACATCGTGCGCGGCGAGCCGATCAAACTGGTGGACGGCGGCAGCCAAACCCGGGCGTTCACGTTCATCGACGATGCGGTGGAATGTCTCACCACCATCATCGACAATCCGCAGGGCATCGCCGACGGCAAGATCTACAACATCGGCAACCCTCACAATTCCTATTCGATTCGCGAACTCGCGAACATGATGCTGGAGATCGCGCTCGAGAGGCCGGAATACGCGCCCACGGCGCGCAACACCAGGCTCATCGATATTTCGGCGCTGGACTACTATGGCAAGGGCTATGCCGATATCCCGGCGCGCATGCCCTCGATCAAGAACACGACTGCGGAACTAGGGTGGAAGCCGAGGACCGATATGCGCGCGGCCCTCAAAGCCATATTCGATTCCTACGCTCACAGTCTGCCGTCGGCATCGGCACTGTTGTCCAGCCATGCTTGAAGGCGCGCGCATCGGCCTCAAGGTCGATGTCGATACGTTGCGCGGTACGCGGGAAGGGGTCCCGCGGCTCGCGGCCCTCTTGAAAAAGCACGGCATGGACGCGACGTTTTATTTTTCCGTGGGACCCGATCACACGGGGCGGGCCATGCGCCGCGTGTTTCGCAAAGGCTTCGCGCAGAAAGTGGCGCGTACGTCGGTCCTCAAACACTACGGCCTGAAGACATTGCTCTACGGCGTCCTATTGCCCGGGCCCGATATTGCAGAGAAGGGCGGTGCCCACATGCGGGCGGTGCGCGATGCCGGCTTCGAAGTCGGGCTGCACACCTACGACCACGTGCGTTGGCAGGACTATGTCGCGCGCGCCACCGCCGAATGGACGCGTGTGGAATTCGAGCGCGGGCTTCGCGCCTTCGAAAGCGTCTTCGGCTCACCGCCGGAGTCGCACGCGGCCGCCGGCTGGCAGATCAACGTCCATGCCCTGGCTCTCGAGCAGGAGTACGGCTTGCGCTATGCCAGCGACACCCGCGGGGGCCCAGCGTTCCGGCCAATGGTCAATGGCAGCGCCGGCAGCTGCGCGCAGCTGCCCACGACGCTGCCGACTTTCGATGAACTCCTCGGGCGCGACGGCGTCGATGAGGCCTCGATCGCCGATGCGGTGTTCGATCTGTCCGCGGCGGCGGCGGACCCTTCGCTGCAGGTGTTTACGCTGCATGCAGAGCTCGAGGGGATGCTGTTGCTCGATGCCTTCGAGGCGTTGTTGCTGAAATGGCGCAGCGCCGGCGCCGCCATCGTTCGGATGGCCGCAATTCATTCGCTGGCCGCGACGAGCGAATTGCCCGTGCGCGCCGTGGTCGAGGGAGAAATCCCGGGGCGGTCCGGGCTGCTGGCGATACAGGCCCCGGCCATGCGAGCGTGAACGACGGGGCCGCCACAGGCCGGGCCGCGCCAGACCGGGTCCCTGTCGACCTGCGTGCCCGGTGGACCTACCCGGGCCTGGCGGCTCTGGTGGCCGTGCTGTGGTTCGTGACCCTGCCGTTACGGCCGCTGTTCAATCCCGACGAAGGCCGTTACGCGGAAATTCCGCGCGAGATGCTGGCAGGCGGCGACTGGGTCATCCCGCATTTGAACGGACTCGCGTACATCGAAAAGCCGCCGCTGCAATATTGGGCGACCGCAGCCGCCCTCTCGGTATTCGGGCACGGAGAATTCGCCGCACGGTTTTATACGGCCTGCTGTGCGCTGGCTACGCTATGCGTGGTCTGGCTGGTGGCGCGGACGCTGTGGCAAACCGCGGCGGCCTGGCGGGCGGCGGCGGTGCTCTCGAGCATGGTGCTGTTCGTGATCCTGGGTCAGTTGCTGACCTTGGACATGAGTTTGACGTTCTATATGACCGCGAGCTTGGCCGGCTTCCTCCTGGCGCAGCAGGCGCCGGTGAGGTCCGGCTCTGCCGCAAGCTCACGCTGGTCACAGCGCCGCTGGATGTTGGTGGCCTGGGGTGCAACGGCGCTGGGCGTCCTGACCAAGGGGCTGGTGGCGGCGGCCATCCCTGCGGCGGTACTGGTGCTGTACTCGGCGTACTCACGGGACTTTTCGCCATGGCGCCGCTTGCACGCCGGCGTCGGACTGCCGCTGTTTCTGGCCATTGCCGTGCCGTGGCACTGGATTGCTGCGCTTCGGATGCCCGGGTTCCTGCAATTCTTCTTCGTGCACGAGCATCTTTCACGTTACTTGACGCCGAGTGCGGACCGCGCGGAGGCGTGGTGGTTCTTTGCCGCCGTGTTCGCGGCGGGCAGCATTCCCTGGACGCTGCCTGCGCTGCGGGTGGTGGCTCTGGGTTGGCGGCGCCGGGAAGCGCGCGGGCCGTTCGATCCGGCGTTGTTCATTTGGATCTGGGTGGTGTTCATCTGCGTGTTTTTTTCGTTGTCGGATTCGAAACTCATTCCCTACATCTTGCCGGCGATGCCGGGACTTGCATTGCTGGTGGCGGCGTCGCCGGCTCACGCACAGCGCCGTGAGCTCGGTGTGACGGCGTTGCTCACTCTCGTCATAGCCCTTGCCGCGGGCGCGGCAAGCCTCTACGGGCCGCGGCTTCTCCCCCTTAACGATCGCAGCCACTACTTCAGCCTGCTCGCCAGGCCATTGGCGGAGATTGCAGCGCTCCTCGCGGCATCGGCACTGTTCGTGCTCCTCCAGCGCCGCCGCGATCCCACGCGAGCCGCGGTATTTTTGGGGGTGGGGTGGTGCCTTTCCGGCCTGTTGCTCATGCGTGCCGCCGGGCTGGTGGCGCCCGTGTACTCGGGAGAGGTTCTGGCGCGCGCAGTGGCCGCCGTCCCGCACGAAGTGCCGATCTACAGCATCGGGCTCTACGATCAGACGCTGCCGTTCTACTGGCGGCACACTTTCAAACTGGTGGCCTATCGTGGCGAACTTGATTTTGGGTTGCGCCGAGATCCCAACGCGGAAATCTCGAGTGTCGCGGAATTCGTCGACGAGTGGCGCCGCCTGCCGGATGGTTATGCGGTGATGGAGAAAAGCATGTTCGATAATCTCGAAGGTGAGGGCGTGCCCATGCGGGAGATCGCTCGGGATGTCCGTCGAGTGTTGGTGGCGCGACGATGAGCTGGGTGACGTGGGCCCTGATTTTGACCGGCGTCGGTCTCAATGCCGCGGCGCAGCTATTGCTCAAGGTGGCGACCCGGCCGCTGGCGCATTTTTCCGACTTCGGTCTCGAGACCATGCGCTACAGCATTACGAGCTTGGGCACGAGTCTGCCCTTCTGGGCGGGCATGCTGTGCTACGGAACGAGCGTTTGCGTGTGGCTGGCGGCGCTCTCCAAAGCACCCGTGAGCACGGCGTACCCGATGTTGTCCCTGGGCTATATCGTCGTGGCCGCGGTCTCGGTGTTATGGTTGGGCGAGACCCTGTCGCCGGCGAAAGCGCTGGGAATCGCCTTGATCTGTGCGGGTGTGGTTCTAGTATCCAGGAGCTCGGCATGAAACCCTTTTTGCCCTTCACACGGCCGTTCATCGACGCCGAGAGCGTCGCCGCGGTCGCCGACGTGTTTCGTTCGGGGCAATTGGCCAGCGGGCCGAAAGTCAAGGCGTTCGAGGCGGCGCTGGAGGCGTACCTGGGGTCGGATCGCCACGTGCGGGTGATGACATCGGCGACGGCGGGACTCGAAATGGCGCTCGAAGTCGCCGGCGTGGGCGATGGCGATGAAGTGATCGTGCCCGCGATGAGTTTTGCCGCAAGCGCGAATGTCGTGGCTCGCGTGCGCGCGAAGCCGGTATTCGTGGACATCGATCTGTATACCCGCAATCTCAACATCGGGTTGATAAAGGCCGCGATCACGCCGCGTACCCGCGCCATCATGCCCGTGCATTTTGCCGGCTTGCCGGTGGATCAGGATGCGCTCTACGAGATCGCCGCGGCTCATGGCCTGCGCGTTGTCGAGGACGCGGCGCATGCCATCGGTTCGCGCTACAAAGACCGTTTGATCGGCAGCTTCGGCGACTTGGTGGTGTTCAGTTTTCATCCCAACAAGAACATGACGAGCATTGAAGGCGGCGCCATCGCCACGGCCGACGCGAAGGCGGCGGAGCTCTTCGAACAATATCGATTTCACGGCATCAAGCGAAATGCCGAGGGTGAGATCGATGTCATGTTCCCGGGCGCCAAAAGCAATCTCACCGACGTCGCGGCGCAGATCGGGATCGATCAGCTGCGCCGCTTGGGAGGGTTCAACTCGCGCCGCCTGGAATTGGCCGGCCGGTATTTCGAGGAACTCGAAGGCTTCAGTGGCGCCGTGTTGCCCGCACGCGGCGATTCGGGCCATAGCTGGCATATGTTTCAAGTGCTGATCGACTTTACGGCGCAAGGAATGACTCGGGCGGAGTTTCAGAAGCGCATGGCG
This sequence comes from Gammaproteobacteria bacterium, assembly GCA_034667965.1. Lineage (GTDB taxonomy): Bacteria > Pseudomonadota > Gammaproteobacteria > Steroidobacterales > Steroidobacteraceae > Bog-1198. Next base: position 17,426 of record JAXDQI010000208.1, on the reverse strand, counting down.
GATCGCGGCATCGGGATCGGCGTGCACTATCCCTGTATCCCCGGCCTCGCCTATTACCGCGGCCGGGGATATCGTCCGGAGGATACTCCCGTTGCGCTGCGCGTCGGGCGCGAGACGGTGACGCTGCCGTTATTTCCCGCGATGGACGATGACGACGTGATTCGCGTATGCCGTGAATTGCGCGACATGCTGCGATGACCCATTCGCCTTGCGGGCTCTACGGTGTTGGCGCAAACTCGTGCGGAACCCTTCTCTCCTTCAAGGAATTGCCATCATGAAGCGTTTCATTTTCCTCGCCGTGGGCGCCTCTATCTTGGCCGCCCCCCTGTACGCCGCGTTGAAGCCCGGTGTACAGGCGCCTGATTTCACGACCCAGGCCACGCTTGCGGGCAAGCCGTTCACGTTCTCACTGGCCGAGGCCTTGAAACAGGGTCCGGTGGTGCTATATTTCTATCCGGCCGCGTTCACGCCGGGTTGCACGGTCGAAGCGCATGAATTCGCCGAGGCGACCGACAAGTTCAAGGCCATGGGCGCCACGGTCATCGGCGTGTCGCACGACCCAATCGATAAGCTCAACAAGTTTTCCGTGAGCGAATGCCGCAATAAATTCGCGGTGGCATCCGACGCCGATCAGAAGATCACCAAGGCGTACGACGCCGTGCTCGCCGCCAAGCCCGAGTATGCGGACCGAACCTCCTACGTCATCGCGCCCACCGGCAAGATCATCTACGAGTACACCGCCATGAATCCCGACAAGCACGTCGGCAACACGATGGCCGCCGTCGAGAAGTGGCAGACCGAGCAGAAGAAGGGAAGCTAGCGCTTTTCGCACCGCGAATTCATTTGTACACGAAGATCTGGGTTGCCGCCGACGGAGTCAAAATCGTCGGCGACGTGGCCGGCAACCCTGACTCCCCCGCGGTCGTCCTCTTGCACGGCGGCGGTCAAACCCGCCACTCGTGGTCGGCCGCGGTCGAGCCTCTGCACGATGCGGGGTATTTTGTGGTGAACGTCGATTTGCGGGGACACGGCGACAGCGGCTGGTCGCCCGATGGACAGTATTCCGCCACGCGGCTCGCCGGCGATTTGAAGACCATCATGGTCGACATCGCGGGACCTGCTGCATGGGTCGGCGCATCCATGGGCGGCATGACGGCGATGCAGGCGTTGGCGGAGGGGATGCGGCCCGAGGCATTGGTGCTGGTCGACATCGTGCTTCAGCCTGAACTCGAGGGAGTCGATCGAATCCGCAAATTCATGGTGGGGAATCCATCCGGATTCGCGAGCATCGACGAGGCGGCCGATGCGGTTGCCGCATACAACCCGCTGCGGCGGCGCCCCGGAAATCCGGCGGGACTTCTCAAGAATCTCCGCTTGAGCGTCGACGGCCGTTATTACTGGCATTGGGATCCCCGCGTCATGACCCGGGAATCCGACGCGCTGTTGCGGGATTTCGAGCTGATCGCCGAGGGTGTGCGGGCGTCAGTTCAAGTACCAACGCTGCTCGTGCGCGGCGCGGCCAGCGACGTCGTCAGTGATGCCGGCGTGGCCGCATTCCGCGAGATCATGCCTCACGTCGAGGTGTTCGACGTGGCGCAGGCGGGGCACATGGTCGCGGGCGACAGCAACGAGGTGTTCAACGGCGCCATGCTGGAATTCCTTGCGCGCCAGTTTGCGGCCGGCGGACGACGGTAAGCAGGGCGGTGCCCGACGAGGTGCGTGAATGTTGACTGACTCCGAACTGAATGCGCTGCTCGACGCACACGATGCTCTGGTGGCCGCATGCATCGAGGAACGGCTCACGCTCGTCGAGTTCCTGGCGGCCTACAACGACTTTCCACGCGTGTATGGCCTCGGCGGACGCGACGCCGACCCCGACGAGCGCTCGATATTGCGGCGCTCTCAGCAGCGCATCGCATTCCACTTCCGAGTTTTGGAAGTAGTATCAGGGCCGACGGGGATCGACCATGAGGACGCAATGAACGCCGGGGTAGGTGAGTTCCTTCGGCGCGCAACGCTGATGAGACTGCGACAGCTCATCGCTCGGTATCCGGAATTCAAGGCGCAGCCCGATACATCCAGTTGACATCGTTCGCGGTCCCGCGATTGCGCAAGCGCATGCCTGGTTCAGTAAAGACGGTCGAACGGGGTGGGCCAGGTTTGGCGTCAATCCCGTGCCCGCGGCATGAGGAGCTTCGCGATCAGTCCGGTCCACCCTGTTTGATGCGAGGCCCCGGCGCCGCGACCCGTGTCGCCGTCGAAGAACTCGTAGAACGGGATGCAGCCTCGATAGTGCGGATCGGACTGGAGCTGCGGATATTGGCTCAGAACGGCACGGTTGCCCGAGGCATCCTTCAAGAAAAGCCGCGACAGCCGGCGCGACAGTTCAGCCGCCACCTGTTCGAGGCTCATCAAGTTACCGGAGCCGGTGGGGCACTCAATCTTGAAGTCATCGCCGTAGTAGTGGTGGAATTTCTGCAGCGATTCGATGATGAGGAAGTTGACCGGGAACCAGATGGGGCCGCGCCAATTCGAATTGCCGCCGAACTGCCTGCTGTCGGACTCGGCGGGAACGTAGTGGACGGTGAGGTCGGTCCCGTCGACTCGAAGAACATAGGGACGTTCCAAATGTGCGCGCGACAGGCCCCTGACGCCGAAGTCCGACAGGAATTCCGATTCGTCCAGCATGCGCCGCAGCAGCTTTTTCATCCGGTGACCGCGCAATAGCGACAGCAGGCGGCGCTGACCGCGTCCGGGCGACTCCCAATGCGACACGAGCTTCGCGAGGTTGGGGCGATTCGCGAGAAACCACTCCAGCCGTTTCTGAAAGCCCGGAAATTTGGCGAGCATCTCGGGTTCCAGGGTCTCGACCGCAAACAGCGGAATCAATCCCACCATGGAGCGTATGCGCAGGCGCACGCGCACATCGTCGGGGAGGTTGAGCACATCGTAAAAGAATTGGTCCTGATCGTCCCATAGGCCGAGGTCGCAGATGCTGTTCATCGCGTCGGCGATCCCGAGGAAGTGCTCGAAGAACTTGCTGGCAATGTCTTCGTATACGTGGTTGTGCTCGGCCAGCTCCAGCGCGATGCGCATCAAATTGAGCGCATACATCGCCATCCAGCTGGTACCGTCCGACTGATTGATATGTCCCCCGGTGGGGAGCTGGGTACTGCGGTCGAAGACGCCGATATTGTCCAAGCCCAGGAAGCCGCCCTGAAAAATATTGCGGCCGGCATGGTCCTTCTGATTCACCCACCAGGTGAAATTCAACATCAATTTATGAAAGACGCGCTCGAGAAATTCCAAATCGCCGACGCCGCCGTTCTGCTTTCGGTCGATTTGATAGACGCGCCAGGCCGCCCAGCCGTGCACGGGCGGATTCACATCGCTGAACGCCCATTCATAGGCCGGGATCTGGCCGTTCGGCCGCATGTACCATTCGCGGGTGAGGAGCACCAGCTGGTGCTTCGCGAAGCCGGCGTCGATCAATGCGAACGGTATGCAGTGGAACGCGAGGTCCCAGGATGCATACCACGGATATTCCCATTTGTCGGGCATCGACAGGATGTCCGCGTTGTTGAGGTATTTCCATTCGCTGTTGCGCCCGCGCTTGCGCGCCTCGGGCGGCGGGACCTGGCCGGGATCGCCTGCGAGCCACCGGGGAATGTCCAGATGATAGAACTGCTTGTTCCAGATCATGCCGGCGAAGGCCTGACGTTGCACGATGCGCTCATCTGCCGAGACGATGTCCCTCTGTAGATCCGCGTAGTAATCATCGGCCTCGGTGCGCCGTTCCGACAGGCGTTGGTCGAAATCGTCAAACGGCGCCCGCTGCGGCCTGCGCGATAGACGCAGCCGCATCCGGCAATGTCCACCGGACGGAATGGTTTCCCGGTGCCACGCGGCGGCCTTGGTGCCGGTCTTCGCCGGGTTCACGCGCGCCGGCCGAGACCCCACGATGCGCTCGTGGAAACCATCCTTGAAGTAACCGGCGCCGCCGACGCCCCAGAGCCGTTCGGCGTTGGATTCGTTCTCGGTGAACAGCAGTTCTGCATTGCCGTCCACGTAGAGAGCGTTCATACCGAGCGCGGCGGGCTCGATGCCGATGGCCGCATCGCCGACCGCGCGCAGCAGCGGCTTGATCGTGCCCGGCTCCCAGCTCCACGTATTGCGCAGCACCAGCTGCGGAATCAGGTGCAGGCACGCGGCCTCGGGGCCCCGGTTCCAGGCGGTGACCTGCATCAACAGGTCGCCGGGCTCGCCTTGCGCGTACTCGACGAGCACATCGAAGTAACGATCCTCGGCGAATATGCCGGTGTCGAGCAGTTCGTACTCCGGCACGCCCGTGCCCCGCCGCGCATTCTCGGTCACCAGATCCGCATAGGGATAGGCCCGTTGCGGATACTTGTAGAGCATTTTCAAATACGAATGGGAGGGGGTCGCATCCAGGTAGAAATATTGTTCTTTGACATCCTCGCCATGGTTGCCTTGGGCGTTCGTGAGCCCGAACAGGCGTTCCTTCAGAATGGGATCCTCACCGTTCCACAAGGCCAGCGACAAGCACACGAGTTGCTCCGCATCGGATACGCCCGCGATCCCATCCTCGCCCCATCGATAGGCGCGGCTGCGGGCGTGGTCGTGCGGAAAGTATTCCCAGGCCGTGCCGTCGGCGCTATAGTCCTCGCGCACGGTGCCCCACTGCCGTTCGCTCAAGTAAGGGCCCCAGTGCTGCCAGCCGTCAGGGCCGTGCACGTTGGCGAGCATTCGCTCGCGCTCGCTGTTCATTTCAATTCCTCAATGCTTCGAGACCTGCCGATCGAGGTACAACCAGGAACGGAGTATCTCAGCGACGCTCCACGCTTGCGCGAAGCAGCCGCGGGCAATGTGAGGTGCGTCACCATCGAACACTTCGCTGACCGAACCGATGCACGCGGCTGCCAGGTGCTGCGCCATGGGCGCGAGAAATTCCTGCGCCTGGTGCGCATCGCCGTAAACGCGGAAGTGAGCACGAGCGAACGGCCCCAGCAACCAGCTCCATACCGTGCCCTGATGATAGGCCGCGTCGCGCTCAAACGGGTTGCCCGCATAGCGGCTGACGTAGGCAGGATCATCGCGTGCCAAGGTACGCAGTCCATGGCTGGTCAACAATTCGCGGGCGCAGATGTCTACGACGGCGCGCATGCGGTCCGGCGGCAGGACGCAGAACGGCAACGAGACCGCGAAGATCTGATTGGGTCTGACGCTGGCATCGTGAGTGAGGCCTCCGTCGACGTCGAGGACGTCGTACAGACAGCCTCGTTCCTCGTTCCAGAAGCGCGCGAATCCGTCGCCGGCGCGCTTCAACAGCCCTGCACAGAAGCGCTTCTCCGCGACGTCGCGAACCCGGCCGGCGAGACGCATGGCAACCTCCAACGCGTTCAGCCACAGCGCGTTGACTTCCACCGGCTTGCCGACCCGCGGTGTAAAAACGTGGTCGCCGTGTTTCGCATCCATCCATGTTACTTGAGTGCCTGGTTCACCGGCGCGCAGCAGCCCGTCCTCGAAATCGACCCGGATGCCGTAACGAGTGCCGTCGGCATGCGCATGGATGATGGCCGCCAGGGTGGGGAACAGGTCATGCAGCAGATCCGGGTCTCGCTTGGCTTCAAGATAGCCGCCCACCGCCTGAAACATCCAGAGAGCGGCGTCGGCCGTGTTGTACTCGAGAGCCTCGCCCGCATCGGGGAATCGATTAGGCAACATGCCTCGATCGACGAATCCCGCATAGGTTCGCAGGATCGCGGCCGCCGTCTCGAAGCGACCCAAAACCGTGGTCAGTCCCGGCAACGCGATCATGGTATCCCGGCCCCAGTCCGAGAACCAGGGATAGCCCGCAATGATGCTGGCGGAGCCCGCGCTCTTGCCGCTCCGCTGCACGATGAATTGGTCCGACGCGGTCGCCAGCGTGCGCACCCACGGCGGAGCGGATTTCGGCAACGCGGCGATCAGATGCCGTGATCGCTGGACGAGCGCGCCGAGGACTTCGTCCCCCGGGGGCGGCGGGGCCTCTTCAGTGGTGGCGGTAAAGAAGACCGGCACACCGATCTTAAGATCCGCACTGAAGGTCCCCGGTCCCCACAGATCCTCCAGGGCATCGAGGCCTCGCCCGAGTTCTTCGCGATGCAGGAAATTCCAGTACCAGGTGTCCGCCGCCGAGTACTGTCCGGCGCTGATCGCCAGCCGGTAGGGCAACGCACCCTCGAACGCCGTGACAGTGCAGCCCTGGCCTTGGGCAAGCGCGCGGAACGGCCGTGGACCACGCCCATGGCTGTGAAAATCGCGATACGTGACGAGCGGCCTGCACTCGACATGCAAGGGTGCGCCGGCGCGCAACACCTCGAGCCGTAGGTAGCTGGTGTTGGCGCCCGGTGCCATGAATAGGCGCTGTTCCAGCAACGCGTCGGCGACGGCATAACGCCAGACGGGGATGCCGTCCGACACCGCAAAGGATTCCAGATTCACGAATCCGCACGGATCCACCGTGCCACCGGCGAATTCGTTGGCGAAAAGACGATAGGGCCTTCCCCGGTACTCGATGCTCACGTCGGTTTTCGCGACCAGCAAGGTTCGCTCGGCTGGCGGCTTTAGGCTCGCCATCAAGAACCCGTGGTACCGCCGGGTATTCGCGCCGGCGACCGTGCCGCAGGCGTACCCGCCCAATCCGTTGGTTACCAGCCATTCCCGGCCGAGCGCGTCGTGCCAGTCGCCGCAGATATCGCGACCAAGCGTCAGGTGCGGGACCTGTTCAACAGATAGTCCAAGGACACTTTCCCGGGTCCGTATGTGATCAAGAACAACAATATCGAACCCCAAAGCACATGCTGACCCAATGCCGCTTCCGAGCCCTCCGCGAGCAGCACGTCCTTGTACGACACCACCGCCATCACGTTGACCGCGAATAGGCCGACGGCGCCCAGACGGCTCATGAAGCCTATCACCAGGAGCGAGGGGAAAAAAAGCTCGCCGAACGAGCCGGCGATCGCCGCATCGTGGGGCGTCAACCACGGGGTGTGATACTCGTTCTCGAAAAGCGACAGCGTGCTCGCCCAGTTCGTCACCTTGATATATCCCGACTGGAGGAACTGCCAGCTCACGTACACGCGCGCAACGAGTGAGACCAGCGGTTGCAGTGGATTGAATACGCGCGCAGCGAACGTGCTGGGTGCGCAGACGACGTCGAGAATGGACATGAATTGGCTACCTTCCTAAGTCTTGACCATCGATGTAAAGGCGACGACCGACTCGGCCGCCACGAAACGTTGCAATGCGGCGGCCGCGTCGAAATCGGCATCAGCTTCGCCGCCGCAGTCGACCGCCGCCGAAAAACATTCGCCCCGCGCTATTTCGCGCAGGAAGCAATGCTCACCGGGATTCAAGCGAAGAAATTGCAACTGCAACCGATGGCGCACGATGGCGAGCCGGTCGGCTCCGCTGCGCAGGTCGATCGTCGGAGGTTCGGCGTCGCCGCCGACATTGCATTCCCAGATGGCTAGCGCCGGGTACTGTGATTCGAACAGGCGCAGTGCCGGGTGCAGTTCGAAGCGCAAGCGATCGTAGGCGGCAGGCTCTACCCGGCCGAGGGCCCCCAGATCCAGCGGAGGATGCTCTGCCGCGAGCAGCGACTCCTGGATGAGCCACTCCAGCCGCGCCACATCCGCGAGGTACGTGAATTCATCATCGGGGTGTAATTGCGCCAGATAGTTTGGGAATTTCTCTCCGCAATGCAATAGATCGCCCGACCGCGACGGATGATGGCGCTGGAACTCCCGGGCCGTCTGACGAAAGTAATCTTCGCCCACCAAACGCCGCACCGCGGGAAAGGTCGAATGAAGAGCGTCCCGGAAGTTGCCTTGCACGGTGTTCGCGTAGACGCCGAACCGCCGCTCCGCGCGTGCGGGGGGACCCGCGATCAGCGCGGTCACGGCCGGAGACATGGCGCCCAACAGGGCATCCATGACCTGGGCCTGCAATTCACGCAGCGAGGGCACGCAACGCGCTCCGGAGCGAGTCCGCCTTTCGGGCTTCCGCCTCCAGTACATCGAAATTCGGCAGGTCCGTATCCCATTCGATCAGCGTGGGGACGTTGCCGAATCGCTGCAGGGCCGCACGATACAGGTCCCATACTGCATCGCAGACCGGCGTACCGTGCGTATCGACGAGCAGCTCCTGTCCGTCCAGATCGATGCGGCTAAAGCCCGCCAGATGAAATTCCTGGACGACGTGTCGCGGAATGCCTTCCAGGTATTCGAGACTCGCGAACTGGTGATTGTGTGCGGCCACGTACACGTTGTTGAGATCCAGCAGAATGCCGCAGCCCGATTCGGCGGCAACGCCGGCGACGAATTCCCACTCCGTCATCGTGGCCGCGGAGAATTGCAAATAGCTCGACACATTTTCGAGCAGGATCTGGCGCCCCAGAGCGTCTTGCACCTGTGCGATACGCGAGCCGACGTGCCGCAACGCTTCTTCCGTGTACGGCAGCGGCAATAGATCGTTCGCAAATCGGCCGCCGGCCGAACTCCAGGACAGATGTTCGGAGACCAGCGTCGGTTCGAATCGTGCGATGACCCGGCGCAAATTCGCGAGGTGTTCCCGGTTCAAGGGATCGGTGGATCCGAGCGAAAGCCCGACGCCGTGCAGCGACAGTGGATAATGCGCCCGAATCCGCGACAGGCATTCCACATGCGACCCGCCGTCGGTGAAATAGTTTTCGCTGTGGGCCTCGAACCACGCGACGTCGGGTGACTCCGATAACACATGGAGATGATGCGGAGCTCGAAGGCCGATGCCGGCATTGGCCGGCATCGGTCCGCGAATGGAATTTCCGCCAACGGAATTCTCGCCAACGGAATTCTCGAGATGGTCGCTCATCCGCGTGGCCGCAAAGGTCGACGCTACTTGGCCGTCACGCTTCCGCCCGACAACCGCTCGCACGTGCCCTTGGGTACATAGATCCACTCCTTGCCGCCGGCATCCATCTTGGATTGGCCTGCGCAGGCGTGAGCGGGACCGGCGCAGTCGTTCTTCCCGGCCTTGGCCACCCCATAGCATTTTTCCATGTCGGGCTTGTCGGCGGCGAACGTGGGCGCGGAAAATGCCGCCGCTCCCAATGTCAACAGACTGCTGATGGCCGTAATCGTCGCATTCGTCTTCTTCATCGATTCTCTCCTTGGGTAATTAACGAAAGGTCATTGTCTGCCGGATAAGACCGCCCCGTGCGAGCGATTATTTCAATGCATGTGCCGATAGAGCGCAACTACGAGCACCGCGGCCGCGCCCGAGACCGAGCAGGCACAAGGCCGCCCAGATGATCGGCAATCGACCCGAAAAACAGCTGCCTGACCGCCAGTCCCACGAAAAACACCGGTAGCGTCAACTGCGGCAGGTACAAATCAAGGGAAAAGGGGTTTCGGCATGGCGGGAATCGATATTGAATGAGGCGGGCGGCATGCGTTGACGATAGAATAGCCGTTTGGGTCAACCGGGTGTGCGATGGTGAATGAGAGCGGCGGCCGCAAGGCTGCGTTGGTCTGTGGTTCGGTGGCTTACGATACGATTCTGGTGTTTCCCGACCGATTCAAGTCGCACCTACTTCCCGATAAGCTCCACATGCTGAATGTGTCGTTCCTGGTGCCCGAGATGCGCCGCGAGTTCGGCGGATGCGCCGCGAACATTGCCTATGGATTGAAGCTGTTGGGCGACCAGGGCTTGGCCATGGCGACGGCAGGGCATGATTTCGCACCGTACCGCGAGCGGATGGTGTCGAAGGGCATCTCGGTCGATTACATCAAGGTGGTCGAAGAGACGTTTACCGCGCAGGCTTTTATTACGACCGATCTCGACGACAATCAGATCACGGCCTTTCATCCGGGTGCAATGCAATATGCCCACCTCAACAAGGTGGCGGATGCGGCCGGGGGTGGGGCGGCAGCGCGAAATCCGGCGGGTGGACGGGCGTCCGGCCAAGGTGCGGTCGACTGGCGGGAACCGGCGTTTGAAGTCGTGCTCGGCATCGTCGCGCCCGACGGCCGGCAGGCTATGATCGAACACGCGGCCCAGTTCAAGGAGGCGAAGATCCCGTTTATTTTCGATCCCGGCCAGGGCCTGCCGATGTTCGGCGCCGAGGATCTCGCACTATTCATCGATCAGGCGACGTGGGTGGCGGTCAACGACTACGAATGGCAGATGCTGCAGCAGAAAACCGGGCTGACCGCGGTGCAGGTCGCCGCCAAGGTGGACGCGCTGATCGTCACGCGGGGCGCAGAAGGTTCGACCATCTACACCAAGGAACGGACGTGGACGGTTCCGGTGGTCAAGCCGCGAGCCGTGGTCGACCCCACCGGTTGCGGCGATGCCTACCGTGCTGGTCTAATCCATGGGTTGTTGCGCGGCTTGGATTGGGAGACCACCGGCCGGATCGCTTCATTGATGGGTTCGATCAAGATCGAATCGCGCGGACCGCAGAATCACGATTTCACGAAAGCCGATTTCGATCGGCGATACCAGGACAATTTCGGCTAAGGATTCAACCATGAGTAGAAGCTTCTCTTTCACTTCGGAATCGGTCTCGGAAGGGCATCCTGACAAGGTTGCCGATCAGATCTCGGACGCAGTGCTGGATGCGATCTTGGCGGCGGACCCGCGCGGCCGCGTGGCCTGCGAAACGCTGGTCAAAACCGGTGTCGTCATCGTCGCCGGCGAAGTCACCACGAGCGCGTGGGTGGACGTCGAAGCGCTGGTGCGTAAAACCGTACTCGACATCGGCTACGACACTTCCGACATGGGATTCGACGGCGCGAGCTGCGGGGTCCTCAACATCATCGGCAAGCAGTCGCCCGATATCGCTCAGGGCGTCGACCGCAAGGATGAACGGAAACAGGGAGCGGGCGATCAGGGATTGATGTTCGGCTATGCCACGAACGAGACGGATGTGTTGATGCCGGCGGCCATCACCCTCGCGCATCGGCTGGTGAAGCGACAGGCCCAGGTTCGCAAAAACGGCAAGCTGGCCTGGCTGCGGCCGGACGCCAAGAGTCAGGTTACCCTGCGCTACGAGAACGACAAGCCCGTGGGCCTGGAAGCGGTGGTGCTGTCCACCCAACACTCCGACGACATCAGCACCAAGCACCTGCGTGAAGCGGTGATGGAAGAAATCCTGAAACCGGTGCTGCCGGCCAAGTGGATCGACAAGCGCACCAAGTATCACATCAACCCCACCGGGCGGTTCGTCATCGGCGGACCGGTGGGCGATTGCGGGCTGACGGGCCGCAAGATAATCGTCGACACGTATGGTGGATTTGCACGCCACGGCGGGGGCGCGTTTTCGGGCAAGGATCCGTCCAAGGTGGACCGCTCGGCCGCTTATGCTGCGCGCTATGTCGCCAAGAATATCGTCGCTGCCGGCTTGGCCGAGCGGTGCGAAGTGCAGGTCTCCTACGCCATCGGCGTTGCCGAGCCGACCTCCATCATGGTCGAGACCTTCGGCACGGGCAAGCTTCCGGATCAGCGCCTCACGCAAATCGTGCGCGCGCATTTCGATCTCACCCCGTTCGGATTGCGGGAAATGCTCGATCTAGCCCGTCCCATTTATCAAAAGACCGCCGCTTACGGCCATTTCGGCCGTAAGGAAGAAGAGTTCAGCTGGGAGCGCACCGATAAGGCGGATGTGCTTGCGGCCGAACTGAAAGCGTCGCGCGCTGCCTAACCCAGCACGTCGCGCTTCCCTTGATTTAGATGTACGGAGTGAACGAATGAACGCAGCAATCAAAGCCCAGTCGGATTTCCTCGTCAAAGACTTGAGCCTCGCCGATTGGGGCCGCAAGGAAATCAAGATCGCCGAGACCGAAATGCCGGGTCTCATGGCCATCCGTCACGAGTATGCGAAGCAGCAGCCGCTCAAGGGTGCCCGCATCACCGGCTCCTTGCACATGACCATTCAAACGGCGGTGTTGATCGAGACGCTGATCGCCCTGGGCGCCCAGGTGCGTTGGGCTTCGTGCAATATCTACTCCACTCAGGATCATGCGGCCGCCGCCATCGCCGTCGGCGGTACCCCGGTATTCGCGGTCAAGGGCGAGACCCTCGCCGAGTACTGGGACTACACGCATCGCATTTTCGACTGGCCGGACGGCGGGCATTCGAACATGATTCTCGACGACGGCGGCGATGCGACCTTGCTGCTGCATCTTGGCGCGAAGGCGGAGAAGGATTCCTCGGTGATCGGAAATCCCGGCAACGAGGAAGAGGAGTTATTGTTCGCAGCCATCAAGGCCAAGCTCAAAGTCGATTCCAAGTGGTATTCGACCCGGCTGGGCAAGATCAAGGGTGTGACCGAAGAGACCACGACGGGGGTCAAGCGCCTCTATCAGATGGCGAAGGACGGTCAACTGGCGTTTCCCGCGTTCAACGTGAACGACTCGGTCACCAAGTCGAAGTTCGATAATCTCTATGGTTGCCGCGAATCGCTGGTGGATGCCATCAAGCGTGCCACCGACGTGATGATCGCCGGCAAGGTGGCAGTGGTCGCGGGCTACGGCGACGTCGGTAAGGGCTCGGCCCAGGCGCTTCGCGCCCTCTCTGCCCAGGTCTGGGTTACCGAGATCGATCCGATCTGCGCGCTGCAGGCCGCCATGGAAGGCTACCGGGTTGTGACCATGGACTATGCCGCCGACAAGGGCGACATTTTCGTGTCCGCCACCGGCAACTTCCATGTGATCACGCACGACCACATGAAGCGCATGAAGGACCAGGCCATCGTCTGCAACATCGGCCATTTCGACAATGAGATCGAAGTGGCCGCGCTCAAGCAATACACCTGGGACAATATCAAGCCGCAGGTCGATCACGTGGTGTTCCCGGACGGAAAGCGCATCATTTTGCTGGCCGAAGGGCGCTTGGTGAACCTTGGCTGCGGTACCGGCCATCCGTCCTACGTCATGAGTTCGTCGTTCGCGAATCAGGTGTTGGCGCAGATCGAGCTCTTCGGAAGCACGGCGAAGTACCCGGTCGGCGTGTACGTACTGCCGAAGCATCTCGACGAAAAGGTCGCGCGTCTGCAGCTGTCAAAGCTGGCTGCCGAGCTCACGGAGTTGACCGACATTCAGGCGAAGTACATCGGGGTCACCAAGCAAGGTCCCTACAAAGTCGATCAGTACCGGTACTGATCATGTCCCAGGCGGTCGTGCGGGACGGCAAAGCCGTCGCTGCGCGCGTGCGCACAGCTCGCAACCGGGATCCTTGCCACGGGGATTAGTATACTGGCGCGCCTGTAATGGCTTGAAAGGGAGGCGAGCGGATCGATGACGTCTAAATCCAAGGTATATCCCGATGCGCAGAGCGCCCTGCGCGGCATCGTCAACGACGGCATGACATTGTGCTGTGGGGGATTCGGCCTGTGCGGGGTACCCGAGAAGCTCATTGCCGCCCTCCATGACTCGGGTGTGCGCAATCTCACGGTGGTGTCCAACAATGCAGGCACCGATGGCGCGGGTCTCGGACTGCTGCTCGTTTCGCGCCAGATCCGTAAAATGATTTCCTCCTATGTCGGTGAGAACAAGGAATTCGAGCGGCAGTACCTCGCCGGTGAATTGGAGCTCGAATTCAGTCCGCAGGGCACCATGGCCGAGCGGGTGCGCGCCGGCGGTGCCGGCATCTACGCCTTTTTCACCAAGACCGGCGCGGGCACGGTGGTGTCGGAAGGCAAGGAAACGCGGGTCGTGGACGGCGAAACCTACATCTTGGAAACCGGGATCGTCACCGATGTCGCACTCGTGAAGGCGTGGAAGGGCGACACGGAGGGCAATCTCGTGTACCGCAAGACGGCGCGCAATTTCAATCCGAACATGGCGACGGCAGGACGCATCACCGTCGCCGAAGTCGAGGAGTTGGTCGAACCCGGCACGCTGCATCCGGACTCGATCCATACGCCGGGAATTTATGTGCAACGCATCATAAACGGCAGTCCCTACGATAAGAAGATTGAGAAGCTCACGGTCCGCAAGCGCACGGAGGGCTCCCATGCCATGGTCTCGTGAAGATTTAGCCGCTCGGGCCGCGAAGGAGCTCAAGGACGGGTTTTATGTAAACCTCGGAATCGGCATACCCACCCTGGTCGCCAACTACATCGCGCCCGGCATGAAAGTGGTGCTGCAATCCGAAAACGGCATGTTGGGCATCGGGCCGTTTCCGTTCGAGGGCGAAGAAGATCCGGACCTCATCAATGCCGGGAAACAAACCGTCAGCGAACTGGCCTCGAGCTCCTATTTTTCGTCGGCCGACAGCTTCGCGATGATCCGAGGCGGTCATATCGACATGGCCGTCTTGGGTGCCATGGAGGTTTCCGAGAACGGTGATCTGGCGAACTGGATGGTGCCCGGGAAGATGGTGAAGGGAATGGGGGGCGCCATGGATCTGGTCGCCGGGGTCAAGCGGGTGGTGGTCGTCATGGAGCACACCTCGAAGGACGGCGAGCCGAAATTCAAAGCGAATTGCGAGCTCCCGCTCACCGGCGCCAACGTGGTCGACATGGTGATCACGGATCTCGCGGTGTTTTCACGGGAGTCCCGCGGAGATCCATTCAAGCTCATCGAAATCGCACCCGGCGTAACGGCGGATCAGATTCGTTCGAAGACGCCCGCACGCTACGTGGGATAGATGCCTCGCCTCGACTACCTGCAGCGGCTGGAGGCCGAGAGCATCCATATTCTTCGCGAAGTTGTCGCGGAATGCGAGAAACCGGTGATGCTGTATTCGATCGGCAAGGACAGCTCGGTGATGCTGCACCTGGCTCTGAAGGCTTTCGCGCCGGCGAAACCGCCCTTCCCATTGCTGCAGATCGCGACCGGGTGGGACTTTCGCGAGATGCTGGAATTCCGGGATGCCACCGCGAAACGTCACGGTCTGGAACTTCTCGTATACACCAACGAGGAGGGCGTGCGCGCCGGCGTGAAACCCTGGTCGCCTGGCGCCGCCTATTCCGACCTGATGTTGACCCAGGCGCTGCGTCAAGCGCTCGACAAATATGGATTCGACGCGGCGTTCGGCGGCGGCCGCCGCGACGAAGAAAAGAGCCGCGCCAAGGAACGGATTTTTTCGTTCCGCTCCGCCCAGCACCGCTGGGATCCGAAGAACCAGCGTCCCGAACTTTGGCAGCTCTACAATACACGCAAGAATCCGGGCGAAAGCATCCGGGTGTTTCCACTGTCGAATTGGACCGAACTCGATGTTTGGCAGTACATCCATGTGCAGAACGTGCCCATCGTGCCCCTGTACTTGGCGAAACGGCGTCCGGTCGTGCGCCGCAGCGGCCGCCTGCTGATGGTCGACGACGATCGCCTGCCGCTGGGGCCTGAAGATCGCATCGAAACGTTGAGTGTGCGGTTTCGCACCCTGGGCTGTTATCCCTTGACGGGCGCCGACGAAAGCACGGCGGACACCCTGCCGGCGGTGATCCGCGAAATGCTGCTGGCCAAGAGTTCGGAGCGCCAGGGTCGGTTGGTGGATGACGGGGCCGCGTCAATGGAGCGAAAAAAACAGGAGGGATACTTTTGATGGCGCTCTCCGAGACCTCCACGGCCGGCGATATCGAGGAGTATCTTGCCCGGCATGCGCGCAAGGGTATGCTTCGCTTCATCACGTGCGGGTCCGTCGACGACGGCAAATCATCTCTGATCGGACGGTTGCTGCACGAATCAAAAATGATCTTCGAAGATCAGCTCGCGGCGCTCGAGGACGATTCGAAAAGGATCGGCACGCGTGGCGGGGAGCTGGATTTTGCGCTCGTGGTGGATGGTCTCACCGCAGAACGGGAACAGGGCATCACCATCGATGTGGCATACCGCTTCTTTTCGACCGACAAGCGCAAATTCATCGTGGCTGATACACCGGGCCACGAGCAGTACACCCGGAACATGGTGACGGGCGCATCCACCGCGGACCTCGCCGTGATTTTGATCGACGCCCGCAAAGGGGTGCTGACCCAGACGCGCCGCCACAGTTACCTGGTCGCGCTGCTCGGCATCCGTCAAGTCGTGGTGGCGGTGAACAAAATGGACCTGGTCGATTATTCGCATACCGCTTTCGCGGAGATTGAGCGCGAATATCGCGATTTCGCGCGCCGCATCAACGTCGATGCCATCACGTGCATCCCGGTCTCCGCGGTGGCAGGCGACAACATCGTCGCGCGCAGCGAGCGCACGCCGTGGTATCGGGGCCCGAGTCTGCTCGAACATCTGGAAACAGTGCCGTTGGAGGACGAGTCCGCGGCCACCGGTCGGCCGGCCGCCGGTTCGCCGGCTGCAGGCTTCCGCATGCCGGTGCAGTGGGTGAATCGGCCCAACCCTGAATTCCGCGGGTTTGCCGGTCTGATCGCAAGCGGCAGCGTCCGCCGAGGCGATGTCGTCCGCGTGCTCCCGTCGGGCCGACGCAGCGCGGTGGCGCGGATCTTGGTGGGAGAGGCCGACGTCGTGGAGGCGGGGGTGGCTCAATCCGTGACGCTCACGCTGACGGAAGAAATCGATGTGAGTCGCGGCGACGTGCTGTGCGCGGCCGAGGCGCCGCTCGCCGTCGCCAATCAGTTCGAGGCCACCATTATCTGGATGCACGACGAACCGCTCCTGCAGGGCAGGGCGTACCTGTTGAAAATCGGCGCCAAAACGGTCACCGCAACCGTCGCACCGATCAAGTACCGCGTCAACATCAACACCCTGGAGCATCTGGCGGCGAAGAAACTCGACCTCAATGACATCGGCGTCTGCGGGATCGAACTCAGCAGCGCCGTCGCCTTCGAACCCTACAAGGTGAGCAGGTTCCTGGGTGGTTTCATCCTGATCGATCGACTGACGAACAACACCGTCGGCGCCGGCTTGCTGCATTTTGCGCTGCGACGTTCGCAAAACGTGCACTGGCAGGCACTCGACGTCAACAAGCGGGCGCGTGCGCTATTGAGTCATCAAAAGCCGTGCATTTTGTGGTTCACGGGATTGTCGGGGGCAGGTAAATCCACCATTGCCAATCTGGTCGAGAAACGGCTGCATGCCGACGGACGCCAAACCTATCTGTTGGACGGCGACAATGTCCGTCACGGGCTCAACAAGGATTTGGGTTTTACGAACGAGGACCGGGTCGAGAATATCCGCCGCGTCGCCGAAGTCGCGAAGTTGATGGTCGACGCGGGGCTCATCGTCCTGGTGTCGTTCATCTCGCCCTTCCGTTCGGAACGGCGCATGGCTCGCGCCTTGGTCGAATCGGGCGAGTTCTTCGAGGTGCATGTCGACACTTCGTTGGCCGCCGCCGAAGCGCGCGACGTCAAGGGTCTCTACAAGAAGGCTCGCCGCGGCGAGCTGAAGAATTTCACCGGCATTGATTCACCGTATGAACCGCCTGAG
>JAXDQI010000207.1:0-4390 GCA_034667965.1 Gammaproteobacteria bacterium | reverse complement strand
CCTTAGTTGATGTCGGAGAGAGCCGCAATTCAAGGCTTCGGATCAGCGGACGAGGGCCGTCTTCGCCACACTCACGATCTCGTTCGCTTGGCCATTGAGTACCGCCTTAAGCATCCATAAACTGAAGCCCTTCGCTTGCTCGAGCTTGATCTCGGGTGGCATGACGAGCTCCTGCCGATCAGTCAGCACATCGATGACAGCGGGGCCCTCATGAGCAAAGGCAGTCGAGATGGCCGATTTCAGTTGGCGCGGGTCTTCCACGCGCACGCCATAAATACCCATCGATTCGGCCATGCTTGCAAAATCCGGATTGTCGAGGCGCGTGCCCGTCGGCAGAAACCCACCCGCCTTCATCTCGATGTCGACGAAGCCCAGGAGTCCGTTGTTGAAGATGACAATTTTGATCGGCAGTTTCGACTGGCGCACGGTCAACAAATCGCCCATGAGCATCCCGAAGCCGCCATCACCCGACATCGAAATGACCTGCCGATCAGGCATCGCGAACTGCGCACCGATGGCTTGCGGCATCGCATTGGCCATTGATCCGTGCAGGAATGAGCCCAGCAGCCGGCGCTTGCCGTTCATCTTGAGATATCTTGCAGCCCACACGGTCGGCTCGCCCACGTCGCACGTGAAAATCGCATCCTCACTGGCGAGATCGCTCACCACTTTCGCGACCAGCTGCGGGTGAATGGGTCTGTGTTTCGAAAGTTCGTTGGCGAGATCGTCGAGACCCTTCCGGGCCTTGGTGTAGTGGCTGACTGCGGCACTTAGGTGCGAATCGTCGAACTTCGCTGATACTCGTTCGGTCAGCCGCGACAACACTTCCCGCACGTCGCCAATCACGCCGAGATCGAGCCGGCAACGCCGACCGAGATTCTCGCCGCGAACATCGATCTGCGCTATTCGGGCCTTCGTCGGATAGAATTGCCGATACGGGAAATCAGTGCCGAGCATGAGCAGGGTATCGCAAGCTTCCATGGCGTGATACCCGGAGGAAAATCCGATGAGCCCCGTCATCCCCACATCGTAGGGATTGTCCCATTCGACGTGCTCCTTGCCGCGCAGCGCGTGCACAATGGGCGACTTGAGTTTGGCTGCGAGGGCTACCACGGCATCGTGGGCGCCGGCACAACCGGCGCCACAGAGGAGGGTCGTTCTTTCACCGCTTTCCAGAAAGTCGACCAAGTCGTCGATATCCGCCTCGGCCGCACACACGCGAGGCAATCGCGACACCGGCTTGGGTGTGGGTGCCACCGGTCCCGCATCCTTCAGGGCAACATCACCGGAAATGACAATGACCGCGACGCCCTGCTTCGCCACGGCCTCGCGAATCGCCGTTTCGACGATTCGTGGTACCTGAACCGGATCGGAGATCAGCTCGACGTAGTGGCTGCATTCCTTGAAGAGCGATTGCGGATGGGTTTCCTGAAAATAACTGGAACCAATCTCGGTGCTCGGAATATGCGCCGCGATGGCCACCACGGGCACGCGGTTGCGATGGCAATCAAAGAGCCCATTAATCAGGTGCAAATTGCCGGGACCACAGCTTCCGGCGCATACAGCGAGTTCGCCCGTCAGCTGCGCCTGCGCGCCGGCGGCAAACGCCGCGACTTCTTCGTGCCTGACGGCAATCCACTCGATCTTCTCGCGCACGCGCAGCGACTCGGTGATGCCATTGAGCGAATCGCCCACCAGTCCGAAAATGCGGCGCACATTGGCGGCTTCGAGCGTCTCCACTATTCGGTCCGCAACATTGGCCATCTCAAACCTCCATTGTGCGTCGCAGAGAAGTGGCGCCGCAAACACTATCGGATCACTGCTGGGCGGTGGAAACGATCCTGCCGAAACACATCGTAGACATGCATCCCCCCGTTGGGGGAGTCGATGCAGCACTGCCCCCCTTTCGGGGGAGCTAGGCAGAACGGTGAGTGCATTAGCATGACGTGCCCGCGCGTCGAATAAGCGCCCCTACTAGGCGACACAGCACAGTGACTTCCTCTCTGTTACCCGTCTTGATCCTTGGTTTCGTCATTGTCAGCTACATAGCGCTTCGACCGTTCCCCTCGCGGGTTCGCTACTTGTTTGACTTCGTGTGTTTTGTCGGCGCGACCTTCATACTTTTTCGGCATCAAACTCCTCCCTTACCGGGCAACGATGGGGCAGCCAACGCCAGCTCATTATGGCTACATGCAGTAGCCGGTATATGGTGGCTGCTCGGCGCGCGACTGCTCGTTGCGGTCATGTCATTTACCCTCAACTACAACCGCCGATGGCGCGAGGCACGGCTCTTTCCTGATCTCACCGCCGCCGCGATCTACGCCGCAGCCGTATTGGTTGTCTTGATTTCCGTGCTTGCGCTGCCCATTGGTGGTCTGCTCGCGACCTCTGGTGTCCTAGCGATCGTGTTAGGTCTTGCTCTGCAGAACACACTGGCGGACGTGTTTGCAGGAATCGCTTTCGGTATCGAAGCGCCCTTCAATGTGGGCGACCGAATTTCGCTCGGCGACAAAATCGAGGGCACGGTGGTGCAGATGAACTGGCGTTCGATTCGCATTCACACCGATGGCGATGATGTCGCGATTGTCCCAAACAGTGTGGTCGCGAAATCCGACATCGTGAATC
Source organism: Gammaproteobacteria bacterium (assembly GCA_034667965.1). GTDB lineage: Bacteria > Pseudomonadota > Gammaproteobacteria > Steroidobacterales > Steroidobacteraceae > Bog-1198. The sequence continues at coordinate 1,765 of JAXDQI010000207.1, read as the reverse complement.
GCAGCTCTCCGACTCGCGTTCGTTCAGCATTCATAGAGCTCTCGTGTCCCGCCACCTCGAATCCCGAGCGAGTCATCGATACGCTTCAAAAAGCCACACTGCTATGCCCCACCATTCTTCCCGTACCACCCTCTAGCGCCGTGCTGACACGCCTTGGGCCTCAGGAAAACCGATATCGGGTGAGTTTTTCGGTCTCTGATACTGAACACCTTGCGACGACTAAAGATTTGCTGCTCCGGCATGCAGGGCGGCAACTTTACTATTCCGGTCTCTACTTTCCGCGCGCTGCGGAGGATATTGGAACAGCCGATGAAGGTACGGGCCGGCCATTTCGCGCAGTGCTGCCACTTCTTCAAGACATCGTTCTTTTCGAAGCCCTGGAGGCGGAGCAACTGGCCGAATTAGCCGCCCACTTAGAGCCGCGATCGCTCGAACCAGGAGAGGTGCTGTTCGCGCAAGGGGGAACTGAAGCGACGCTCTTCATCGTCGTCTCTGGAATTCTTAAAATCAGCCAACACACGGAGTTCTCTGGTCAGCAGACGGCCGGCTTTATTGGGACCGGCGACTACATCGGTGAAGTCAGTCTACTCACTGGCGCGCCTTACGCGGCCACGGCCACAGCTCGCACCCATTGCAATCTCTATGGACTCGATTGCAATGTCATAAAGCCCTTGCTCGCAGCAAATTCCGACTTGTACGCCGAATTTGATCGGTCTGCGCGCCGCGGCCTCGCGATTCTCAATCGAGGCGTGGCTGTTCGCGCAACCGATGACGGCGCCCGCCAATCGCTACTGCATCGCATTCGGGCATTTTTTGACAATGCACGCTAGCGAGACGTCGCTCTCCCCCATAGGGGGGACTGCTGGCGATGGACAAACCGATGACACTGCCTTCTCATGAATATCGCGATAAGTTCTCCGGAACGAGGCGGCGCGTTCCACCGCTTTCCGGCGGCGGCTCGGTTGTGGTGCGTGGTGCCGATGCTGGGTTTACTGGGTGGCTGCGACGGCGCGCCCTCGCGCAATATTCTAGGCTCGTATTTTCCATCTTGGATGGTTTGCGCGCTGGTGGGTCTTGCGTTGGCGCTTGCTGCCCGCGCAATTTTCAAGGCCTTAGGAATGCTCGAGGAACTACCCGTCCCCTTGGTTGTCATGCTGGCGATTGGCTTTGCAGGTACCTTCGCGATGTGGTTGATCTGGCTGTCGTGAAAGGATGCCTATGAGTGAAAACAGGTCGCTTCGCGGCAAAGTGATTGCAACGACGGCAATCGGACTCGCGATCGTTCTGGGCGTTCTCGTCGTCTTCGCCATCGATCGGCGCCCTCGCACGCACGATGCGCGCATCTTTGCCTACAACGCAGCGATGGCGTCGGAGATCAGTGGACGCATTGTCCAGATCCTCGTGACCAATGATCAAGATGTCGCAAAGGGTGCGCCGCTCCTCGTCGTTGATCCAGTGCCATATGAATTGCAACTGCGCCAAGCGCGCGCTCAGGTGGCCGCTCTCAAGGCGCAGATCGCTCTGACGGAACGTCAAGTCACCTCCCAGGGTTCCGGCGTCCAAGCAGCGATGAGCCAAGTACAGAAGGCGCGCGACCAGCTAAGGTTCGCCGAGGACACGCGCAAGCGCCTTGAGCCGTTGGTGAAACCCGGCTTCGTTACTCAACAGCAGTTGGACGAAGCCAAGACCAACGAAGCCGCTGCCGAAGCATCCCTCCAAGCGCTCACCCGAAGCGCCACCCAGGCCCGCCAAGCGGTGGGCGACA
>JAXDQI010000206.1:0-18173 GCA_034667965.1 Gammaproteobacteria bacterium | reverse complement strand
AAATGCCATCGAAGTGATGACGGGATCCGTGCTTCCGGTCGCGGCTGACTGTGTGATTCCCGTCGAGCAGTACGACATCGTGGATGGCGTCGTGTCATTGAAGTCGGCCGTTGCCGCGACGCCTTATCACAACGTCCATCGGCGCGGCAGCGACAGCCGACAGGGCACATTGCTTCTGAAGTCCGGGACCCTGTTGCGCGCTCCCGAGATCGCGGTGGCCGCCTCGGCCGGGATGGCCCGAGTGCGGGTGAGCAGCCAACCGGCCGTCATGATCGTCTCCACCGGAGACGAACTCGTCGAACCGGGCGAGCCCATCGCCGACTATCAGGTGCGCCGTTCGAATGCATACGCCTGCGCCGCCACCCTGCGAAAGCGCGGCTTCGGGCGAGTCGGCGACGACCATCTCTTGGACGACGAGGAAATCCTTCGCGAACGTCTCGCGCTGCATTTGACCACCCATGAAGTGCTGATCTTGAGCGGCGGCGTTTCCATGGGTAAGTTTGATCTCGTGCCCAAGGTGCTCGTGCAACTGGGCGTACAGGAAGTGTTTCACAATGTTGCCCAGCGCCCCGGCAGACCCATGTGGTTCGGCATCGGACCGCAGGGCCAATCCGTGTTCGGGTTGCCCGGAAATCCCGTCTCCACGCTGGTGTGCCTCATTCGCTATGTCATTCCGGCGATCGCTGAAGCCATGGGAACCAGCCGCCTCCCGCCGGAGCGCCTGGCGCTCGCCTCTCCGGTCACGTTTCAGCCGTCTCTGGCTTATTTTCTCCCGGTTGCCATCGAACAAGATGAATGGGGTCGCCCGTGGGCCAACCCGCGACCGCCGAACGGATCGGGCGACTTTCTGAGCCTCGCCGGCTCCGATGGATTCGTGGAACTACCGCCGGGGCCCAACACCTACCCTAAGGGCTTCGTCAGCAACGTATACCGCTGGTGATTCAGAGTCATGGAACACACCATTCACGACATCCGCGGTGCCGACAATCCTCTCGATAAGCTGGCGCGGCCTTTGCACGATCTGCGCATTTCGGTCATGGACAGGTGCAATTTCCGCTGCCCTTACTGCATGCCGAAGGAAAAATTTCATGAGAACTACCGTTTCCTGAAAACCCAGGACCGGCTGTCCTTCGACGAGATTCTTCGGCTGTCGCGCCTGTTCGCGGCGCTCGGGGTACGTAAATTGCGGCTCACCGGCGGGGAGCCGCTGTTGCGCGCCAATCTTTCCGACTTGGTCGGCGATTTGACCATGATCCCCGGCATCGAGGACATTGCCCTGACGACCAACGGCGTGCTCCTGGGCCAGCACGCCGTCGACCTGCACGCCAACGGTCTGCGCCGCGTCACCGTCAGCCTGGATACGCTGGACCCGGTCATCTTCGAGCGCATGAGCGGCGGATTCGCCGCTCTCGATCAAGTCCTACACGGCATCGATGCCGCCATCGCCGCGGGGCTCACTCCGGTGAAGATCAACGCTGTCATCGAACGCGGCGTGAACGACCACACGGTGCTCGATCTGGTCGAAAGATTCCGCGGGAAGCCCGTGATCGTGAGATTCATCGAGTTCATGGATGTCGGGAATCGCAATGCCTGGCGGCCTGAAATGGTGGTGCCGTCGCGCGAACTCGCGGCCCGCATCCTGGCCCGTTGGCCCATGCATCCGGTTGCGGAGAATTATCGCGGCGAAGTGGCGCAGCGCTGGCGGTTCGATGACGGCGCGGGCGAAGTGGGATTCATTTCGTCGGTGTCTCAGCCCTTCTGCGGCGCCTGCAGCCGCGCGAGATTATCATCGGAGGGCAAGTTCTATACCTGCCTGTTCGCGACCCAGGGCCTCGACCTGCGCGCCGCGATTCGTGACGGCGCAAGCGACAGCGACCTCGATAATCTGATACGCGGCAGGTGGCTCGGACGTACCGACCGCTACAGCGAACTGCGCGACGAGTTGCGCCGCAGCGAACCGCAGCCCAAGAAAATCGAGATGTACTACATCGGCGGTTGACCCATGACGTTCTCACATTTGGACAGCGAGCAACGGCCGACCATGGTCGACGTCAGCGAGAAATCGCCGACCAAGCGCACCGCGGTCGCCGAGGCGCGCGTGCGTTTTCCGCCCGCCGTCAGCGCCGCGCTCCGCGACAGCGGCCTGCGCTCGCCGAAAGGGCCGGTGTTCGACACGGCCGTCGTGGCCGGCGTCATGGGCGCCAAGCGGACCCATGAACTCATCCCATTTTGCCACCCGCTGGGGCTGGAAAGCTGCCGCATCAACATCGAACTGGAAGGGGATACGGCAGTGGTCACCTGCACGGTGAGCGTGCATCACAAGACGGGCGTCGAGATGGAGGCCCTCACCGGCGCCAGCATCGCGGCCCTGACCGTCTACGATATGTGCAAAGCGCTGTCGCACGATATCGTCATCAGCGACACGCGCCTGATCTCGAAGGATGGCGGGAAGAGCTCGTACATGCTGCAAGAGGCATCGTGAGTTCCGTTGGCGCTCCGGTATACGGGTTGATTCTGGCGGGAGGCTTAAGCTCGCGCATGCACCGCGACAAGGCGGCGCTCCTCTACCAGGGCAAGACCCAACTCGACCGTGCCTTCGACCTCGCCAGCGGCCGCGTCGCTCGGGTGTTCGTGTCCGTGCGTGCGAGCCAAGCGGCCGAACCGACGCGCTCCGCCAAACCTCTGATCGTCGACTTAGTGGGCTTAGGTGAAGCGGGGGGGCCCATCCTGGGCATCCGTTCAGCCATGGCCGCGTACCCTGAGGCCGCATGGCTGGTCATCGCGTGCGATTTGCCCTTCCTGTCGGATGCCGCTCTCGAGCAGCTCTTGAACGAGCGCGATCCAACCGTATTGGCCACCGCTTTTCGGAGTGCGCACGATGGACTGCCCGAGCCGCTGTGCGCGATCTGGGAACCGGCGGCGGCGGCGGCCTTGTCGGATTATCAGAGCGCGGGCGGCCATTGTCCGCGCAAATTCCTGCGCCGCTACCCGGCGTCACTGATCGAGCCGCGCGACAGCCGGGCGCTCGACAACATCAATACGCCGGAGGAATATACCGTGGCGCAGACCGCGCTCGAGTCCCACGTCGGTGTCAATCCCATGCAGCTCAAGATCCAATATTTCGCCCTGATGCGCGAACAGGCCGGCCGCTCCGATGAAATGCTGGAAACCTCGGCCGCAACTCCCGCCGACCTGTTTGCGGAATTGACCGCGAGGTATGGCTTCACGTTGTCGCGCGAGCAATTGAAGGTCGCGGTGAACACCGAGTTCTCCGACTGGTCGCGCAGGCTCATCCCCGGCGATGCCGTGGTGTTCATCCCGCCGGTGGCAGGCGGATGACGCGATTTCGCTTCACCGAATCGGCGATCGACACGGGAGCCGCCCGCCGCGAATTGCTCGACCAAGGTGCCGGCGGCTACGTCAGCTTCGAGGGTTGGGTGCGGGATCACAACGAAGGTCAGGAGGTCACGCGGCTCGAATACGAAGCCTTTCAAGCCTTGGGCCTAAGAGAGGGCAACAGGATCCTGACGGAGGCGGTGCGGCGCTTTCCCATCAAACATGGCGCATGCATCCACCGGGTGGGTTCTCTCGAGCTGTCCGACATGGCGGTGTGGGTGGGCGTCAGCTCCGCCCACCGCGGCGAAGCCTTCGATGCCTGCCGATTCATCATCGATGAAGTGAAGCACCGCGTCCCGATCTGGAAAAAGGAACATTATCGAAGCGGGGACTCCGGCTGGGTCAACTGCGAACGCTGCGCAGAGGCGCCGCGCCAAACCTACGGGCATGGGCACGATCACCTGCACGAGCATTCTCACGATCGCGGCCCCGGGTCTCACCAGCCGCTCAAACCGTTGGTGCTGCCGGGTTCCGAATAGCATGGCCGCCGCGCCCGATTACTCCCGCCAGATCCTGTTGAAGGAGATCGGCCCGGAGGGGCAGGCAAAACTCGCAATCAGCCGAGTGCTGGTGGTGGGCGCCGGGGGCCTCGGCAGCCCGGTGTTGCAGTATCTGGCGGGGGCAGGTGTCGGCCATCTCAGCGTGGTGGATTCAGACACTCTTGACGCCAGCAATCTGCATCGTCAGCCGATTTACGCCTTGGCGGACGTCGGCAAATCCAAAGTGGAACTGGCTCGCGCCGCCGTGGCCGCGATCAACCCCACCGTGGCAGTCGAAATCCATGAAACGCGGTTCAACGCGGATAACGCGCTCGAGCGGGTTCAGGATTGCGACGTCGTGGTCGACTGCAGCGACAATTTCCGCGCGAAATTCCTGATCAATGACGCCGCGGTCCTTGCCCGGCGGCCAGCCGTTTTCGCGAGCGTGTATCAGTACGAAGGGCAGCTCCAAGTCTACAAACCAGAATCCGGGCATGCGTGCCTGCGGTGCTTGTGGCCGGACGCAACGGCCGACGGCGTGGTCGGCAATTGCGCGCAGGCCGGCGTACTCGGTCCGGTGCCGGGCGTTTTCGGCAGCCTCCAGGCGCTGCTGACCCTGAAAATTCTCCTCGGACTCGAGGGTCAGCTCGCGGGCGAAATCCTGCTGCTCGACTTCATGAACTTTTCGAGACTTTTACTCAAGGCGCCGCGCCGCGGCGCTTGCGCTGCGCCCAACTGCACGCTGATCCGTGAAATCGCGCGCGAAGAGACGGACCTTGAAATCACCCTGCCCTCGCTGGCGGCGGCGGCGGAACAGCATCTCGAGGTCATCGATATCCGTACCGCCGCTGAAGTGGCCACCCGGCCGGCGGCGGCGCGGCACGTCGCCATGCCGGCCTTGCTCGCCGATCCGGATCAACTGTCGCGCGCCGGCCGGTATGTGCTCGTCTGCGCATCCGGCAGGCGCAGCCTCGCAGCCGCCCGTGAATTGCGCAAACGCGGGCTCAAGGTGCAGTCGCTCGCCGGCGGACTCCAAGGGCTCGAGGGTGGGGATGCTCTTTAACAGCAAATTACCTGACGTCGGTACCACCATCTTCACGGTGATGTCGCGCCGTGCCATCGAGGAGAACGCAGTCAACCTCGGCCAGGGATTCCCCGATTACCCGGTCGATCCGCGCTTATCGCAGGCGCTGGTCGAGACCATCGCCGAGGGTCGCAATCAATACGCGCCGATGGAAGGCGTGGTCGATCTGCGGGCGGCAATCGCGAACAAATTGCATCTGAGCTACGCACGAAAATTCGATCCGGAAGACGAGATTACGGTGACGTGCGGCGGCACTGAGGCGTTGTACGACTCGATCCAAGCGGTGGTTGGCGCGGGGGATGAGGTCATCATTTTCGATCCCTCGTACGATGCCTACGAACCGGCCGTCCGACTGGCGGGGGGACGGTGCGTACGGGTGCCCTTGACCCCGCCCACGTTCCGCTTCGATTGGGACAGCGTCCGCGGCGTCTTGAGCAATCGCACGCGTCTCATCATCATCAACAGCCCGCAGAACCCGAGTTGCACGGTGGCGGGTTCGGACGACCTGGATGCCCTCGCCGCGCTCGTACGCGACCGCCCCATCAGCATTCTCGCCGATGAAGTGTATGAGCACGTCCTCTACGACGGCCGGCGTCACGCATCGGTGCTTGCCCATCCTGAATTGCGAGCGCGTAGTTTCGCCGTTTTTTCCTTCGGCAAGACACTGCATGCCACCGGCTGGCGGGTCGGTTACTGCGTGGCACCACCGGCGATGACGCGTGAACTTCGCAAGGTCCATCAATTCAACACTTTCAGCATCGCATCGCCGCTGCAATACGCGATCGCAAGCTATCTGTCGCGCTTTCCCGATGCCTGGATGGGGCTGTCGGATTTTTTCCAGGCCAAGCGCGATCTGTTGGCCGGACTGCTGCGCGGCACCGGATTCGAGCCGGTGCCCGCGGCCGGAACGTATTTTCAACTGATCGACTACGGCGCCCTGAGCGCCTCCGGGGACACCGATTTCGCGGACCGGCTGATTCGCGAAGCCAAGGTCGCGACCATCCCGTTGTCGCCGTTTTATGCAGCCGCGCCACCGATGACATTGCTCCGGCTGTGCATCGCCAAACGCGATGAAACACTCCAGTCGGCGGCCGAACGCCTGCGCGGTTTCGCAGCTCGGATGGAGCCTGTCTCCCGTATTTCGCGTGAGCCGCGTCAGGTCCCGTAGCGTTTCTTGACCGACGGAAGACTTTGGCGCTGCCGGATTCTGGCCGCGTCCATCAGCATGCGGCCGGCCCACCGGTAGACGTTATTCTCCTTCACGGTTCGGCGCATGAGCGCCATGCGATCGCGCCGCTCCTCGCGCCCCATGCGCATCGCAATCTCCATGGCGTCCGCGGTTTCATTGACATCAAAGGGATTGATGAGCACCGCCTCCGCGAGTTCGCGTGAAGCCCCGGCGAAGGTGCTCAAGATCAACACACCATCCTCGTCGTCACGCGACGCCACGAACTCTTTGGCCACGAGATTCATCCCATCGTGCAGGCTGTTCACCAGGCAGAAGTCCGCAGCCCGATACAACTCGAAGACGCGGGCCGGTTCCTGATGCTCGTCGATCAAGATGATGGGCCGCCAGCTCCCTTCGCCGAACTTCGCGTTGATACGCTCCACTTCGCCGTAGGTCATCTGCTGTAACGACTGATAGGCCGGCAAGGTGCTGCGCGAGGGCGCAGCTATCTGCAGGAGACTGATGCGGCCGCGATGCCGCGGGTTCTTGTCGAGCAGGGCTTCCAGCGCGTGGAAGCGCTCGATGATCCCCTTGGTGAAGTCCCAACGCTCGACTCCCAGACCGATGACCACATCCGGGCCGATCTGATGACGCTCCCGGACGACCGCGCGGCAGGCGGCGACATCCGGCAGGACCTTCAGCCACCGCGGCGGCCATTCGATCGAGATCGGGTAGGCCGCCACCCGGCATACCCGGCCCTGAAGAGTGACGGTCATCTGTTCGTGATCGATCTGGCACTCGACGAATCGATCCACCGTCTCGAGGAAATTCTGGCAGTGGTAGCGGGTGTGGAATCCCAAGATGTCCGCCGAGAGCATATGCAGCAATATTTCCCGCTTCCAGGGGCAGACGCCGAACGTTTCCGCATTGGGCCAGGGAATGTGCCAGAACAGAGCGACGGTGGCCTTCGGAATCTTGGCCCGAATGAGCTTCGGCAGCAGCGCAAAGTGAAAGTCCTGAATCATCACCACGGGACTGTCGGTATTCGCTTCCGCGGCCACCACGTCCGCGAATTTGGCATTCACCTCTTCGTAGGAATGCCAGTCGGTGGGGCGGAACGCGGGCCGTACGTATGCCAGGTGGCAAAGCGGCCAGAGACCCTCGTTGGAGAATCCATAGTAATAGCCCTGTTCCTGTTCAGGGGTCAGCCAGACGCGGCGCAGCGTATATGACGGATCGTCGGGCGGCACGCGGATTTGATCGAACCGGTCGACGGTTTCACGATCGGCGGGGCCGGCACCATGGGCGATCCATGTACCGGCACACGCCCGCATGATGGGCTCAAGGGCGGTGACCATTCCGCTCGCCGGGACCTGCATGACCGGGTGATGATCGGCATCGTAGTTGTGGATATAGGGTTCGCGGTTCGACACGATGATGACCTGCGACGAATTCAGGTGATCGTGAACCACCTGCTTCAGCGCCTGCGGAGTCCAGTTTTCGCGAAAATCGATCTCCAAGCGTTGCTTCTGTTCCGCTTCGGCCAGCACCTGTCGTACTTGGGAGAGAATGGGCAGCGAGGAGCGCGGCGATTTGGCATTGTCCATGAATCGCTTGCCGCGAATATCGCCGATCAGCACGTTTGCCCAGCGGCGCAGCTGCAGCCAGGCGAGGAGCACCACCAGCAAGGCCAGCAACAACATCGAGATGCCGATAAACACCAGCACGAAGTCGCGAGCCGTCCGCTGCCGGCGGTCGACGAAGCTCAAGTCGTGCAGCATCAGCACCCGAAACGGCGTAGGCGCGGCCGCGTCAAAATCGAAGCGCGACACCTGTACCGAGCCGGACGGCAGCTGCACGACGCGTGCTTCGGCGGGACCTTTTGCCGCGTTATCTCCGCAGGTAATAGCCGAGGGAGTGCGTTCGGTTTTGAATATCATCGTGCCGTCGGGCCGGCACACCACAATGGCGAGCAATCGCTCGTCGGCGTTGACCTTCGCCAGATAACTACGCAGCCGTGCCTCGTTGCCCTTGCCCACCAGTTCCGCCACCGGCTCTTCCATGGAATGCATGACAAGCTGCGAGCGCAGCTCCACATCGGAACGAAACCACTCCGCCAGCAATCGCTCGATATAGGGAAGACCGAAGTAAGCGACGACGCAGGATGCAAACGCAACGGGCAATACGAAGCGCAACATCACCGATCGAAACATCGTGCCTCCGAGTAGATCATAGGGGACGCCATTCGAGGCCAGGTTCGTCAAAATACCGAAAATCGGCGGCACCGTCTTGATTTTCAGCGCCGGCATCCGATGTAAGAATTACATTGGAAATCAAAGTAGAAAAGGTAAGGCTAGGCTAGGCAGCGGCGCGATGGTGAGCTATGGTCTTTTTTCATGAAGCAGCCCCATTCGCCGCCGCCATCGCTAGACTGGTGCCTGTTCTTGGATGTCGATGGAACGCTGATCGAGCTCACAGAGACGCCCTTCGACACGCGTGCCAGCGACGAACTCAAAGCGGTGTTGAAAGAGGTCGCGGAACGGCTCGGCGGCGCCCTCGCTCTGGTGAGCGGCCGCAGCGTCGAATATCTGGATGCGTTGTTCGCCCCGCTGCGTTTGCCGTCCGCCGGGCTTCACGGCGTCGAACGCCGCAAGGCCACGGGCGCCATGCACGGGGCGAGCTTCATCGACTCGCAGCTGGATCGCGCACGAACGGCGCTGGCGGGATTCGTGCATGACCATCCCGGCACCCTGCTCGAGGATAAGGGCCGGACGGTCGCCGTTCACTACCGCCTGGCGCCGCAATTCGAGCCGGAAGTGCGGGAGGCGGTAACGGAAATTGCGGCCGCGCTCGGCATGACCTATCACGTGCAAGCGGGGAGCATGATGCTGGAAATCAAACCGCGGGGTTTCAACAAAGGGAGCGCCGTCAAGGCGTTCATGCAGGAACCCCCCTTTTCGGGACGGAGACCGGTTTACGTGGGGGATGATCTCACCGACCTCGACGGATTTCGCGTGGTCGATGACCAGGGCGGCGTCTCGATTGCAGTGGGCGGACGCGTTCAAGGACAGTACTGCCTGGATGACCCGGCGGCCGTTCGAGAATGGCTCAAGGGCATCGCGGGGCTGATCGACTCGCACCACGAATGACCGGGTCGCGTTAGGCGCGCCGCGTTCGGCGCAGCCGCCCGCGCAGCTCGTATCCTAGCCGGGGCGAATTTGTCCGCTGCCCCGCACGAGATACTTGTAACTGGTCAGTTGTTCCACACCCACCGGTCCCCGCGCGTGGAACTTGTCGGTACTGATGCCGATCTCCGCGCCCATTCCGAATTCGCCGCCGTCGGCGAATTGCGTCGACGCATTGTGCAGCACGATGGCGCTGTCCACCCGCGCGAGAAAGCGCTCGGCTGTTTCCGCATCGCCGGTGACGATGCAGTCGGTGTGCTGCGAGCCATACTTGTGAATGTGAGCGATGGCGGCGTCCACTCCGTCGACCACACGGATCGCAATGATGGCGTCGAGATACTCCGTGTACCAGTCCTGCTCGGTGGCGGGTATCACACGCTCGTCGATGCGCGCGCTCGGCTCGTCGCCGCGCACTTCGCAGCCGGCGTCGAGCAGCATCCCGACGAGCGCCGGCAGGTGGGTGCCGGCGCACGCGCGGTCGACCAACAGGGTCTCGGCCGAGCCGCACACCCCGGTGCGCCGCAGCTTCGCGTTGAACGTGATGTCCCTGGCCATGCCTAAGTCGGCGGCGCGATCGACATAGACATGGCACACGCCCTCGAGATGACCGATCACCGGCACGCGAGCTTCCCGTTGGACACGAGCGATCAAGCTCTTGCCGCCGCGCGGCACGATCACGTCGATGTCGTCGACCATCTCCGCCAGCATGTAACCGACCGCGGCCCGGTCGGTCGTCGGCACGAGTTGAATGCAGTTGGCCGGCAGGCCGGCCACCTGCAATCCTTCATCCAAACACGAATGAATAGCGGCGCTCGAATGGGCGCTCTCCGTGCCGCCGCGCAAGATAACCGCGTTGCTCGACTTCAAACATAATGCGCCGGCATCGGCCGTGACGTTCGGGCGGCTCTCGTAAATGATGCCGATGACACCCAAGGGGACTCGCACCCGCTGAATCCTCATGCCGTTCGGCCTGGTCCACTCCGCCAGCACGGTTCCGATCGGATCGGACAGCTCCGCGATGTCGTCGAGCCCGCGGGCCATCGCGTCGACGCGTTTCTCGTCCAGCTTGAGTCTGTCGAGCAGCGCCGGCGACAGGCCCTTCGCCGCCGCCTGCCGCATATCACGGTCGTTGGCAGCGAGGATCTTATGGCGGCGCGCACGCAAGCTCGCCGCGGCCGCCCGCAACGCACGGTTCTTCTGATCGGTCGACGCCAGACCCAATGCAAGCGCCGCCGCCCGCGCGCCACGGCCTATGGCCCCCATGACCTCCGCCACCGACTGCGGAGTTCGAACCGAGCCTTCAGCCGCCGTATCTTGGTTCATGCTGGATGCCTACAACATTCTCAATAAAACCAGGTCGTCGCGATGCACGATCTCATCGCGACCTCTGAACCCTAGCACCTTTTCAATATCGGCGGATTTGCGGCCGAGGATCCGGGCCGCATCGGCGTCGGAATAGGCGCATATCCCTCGTGCCACCTCGCCGCCGTCCGGGCCGATGATACTCACGGTATCGCCGCGCTCGAAGCGCCCCACCGCCCGGGTCACGCCGGCCGGCAGCAGACTTTTGCCGCCCATCAACGCGCGCACCGCGCCCTCATCCACCGTGATCGCGCCGGCCGGCCGCAACGTTCCCGCAATCCATTGCTTGCGGGTGGCGACCGGCGTCGAGGACGGAACGAACCAGGTGCAGCGCGCACCATCCTCGATGCGTTTCAGCGGATGCTGGAATGCCCCCTTCGCGATGCACAAATGACACCCCGCCCCCATCGCGATTTTGGCCGCGGCGATCTTGGTTTGCATGCCCCCCGATCCCACGTCGCTGGTGACGCCGCCCGCCATGGCCTCGATTTCCGGGGAGATTTCGAGCACGCGGGAGATGAACTCGGCACCAGGGTCCAGCTGCGGGTTTGCCGTGTACAACCCGTCGATGTCCGACAGCAGCACCAAACAATCAGCCCCCACCATTTGCGCGACCCGTGCCGCGAGCCGGTCGTTGTCGCCATAGCGAATTTCAGCGGTGGCCACGGTGTCGTTTTCATTGATGACAGGTATCGCACCTAAGGACAACAGCGTGTTCAAAGTCCCGCGTGCGTTGAGATACCGGCGGCGCTGTTCGGTATCGCCCAACGTCAGGAGGATTTGCGCGACGGTGATGTCGTGCGAGTCCAAAAGCTCTTTGTAGGCATGCGCGAGACGAATTTGACCCACAGCGGCAGCCGCCTGGCTTTCCTCCAGACGCAGCTTCCCCGGGCTCAAGGCAAGGTGTCTGCGGCCCAGGGCAATGGCGCCCGACGACACCAGAATGAGTTCCTGACCCCGCTTGACCATGGACGCCACGTCGGCCGTGAAAGTCTCGAGCCAACTGCGGTTCAGGCGCCCCTTCTCGGCATCGACCAGCAATGCCGATCCGACTTTCACGACGACGCGTTTGGCGTCGGTCAGACGGCGGGCTGCGGTTTTGCGGTCGGCTATGGTCACAAGAGAGCAATATTGCCATTTACTTGAACAAGCGGCCTCCCCTAATATCTCGCTTCATAACCAGATCAACGCTTAACAGGGGCACCACAAAGTGGGCAGAGAGTACGAACCGACCGTCGGGCAGTGGTACGAGGACTTGGAAAACGAGGAAACCTTCCAAGTGCTCAAGGTGGACGAAGACAAGGAAACCGTTGAGATTCAGCATCTCGATGGGGATGTCGAGGAGTTGGATGTGGACGGCTGGGCGGAACTCGATCTTGAACTCACCGAAGAACCTGAGGGTTGGTCGGGCTCGAAGGCTGAAAAAGACGCCGAGGACGATGAAGAGGACGACGAGGACTGGGAAGACGACGATGAAGACGATGATGACGACGACCTCGACGACGACGACGACGAGGATCACGAAGAATATTGACGCGGCCGGCATAGGCCGCGGCCGGCGTGGGCGCGCGGCCGGGTGGGTCCCCTTGGCGTGGTGTAGCAGCTCTCGGCGCGGTCCGGCAGCCCTAGCTCCCGTTCACACTCGTTCCAGCCAACCGTGGCGATCGGGCGCGTCGCCCTGCTGAATCGCGACCAGTTGCGTGCGCAAGGCGCGCGTCAGCGGACCCACGTCGCCGTTGCCGACGCGGTATTCGGCGCCGCGATGAATGAGGGTGCCGACGCCCGCGAGCACCGCGGCCGTACCCGACAGCGCCGCTTCGCCGGTCTTTACCCATTCCAGCATTTCAGCGACGTCGAAGACTCGCTCCGACACCGCATACCCATTGTCGCGTGCCAGCGTGAGCAGCGAATCCCGGGTCACGCCATGCAGAAACGTACTGTCGAGACTGCGCGTCAGAAGCTCGCCCTGGCGCAGCAACAGGAAGTTGGCGGCACCGGTCTCTTGCACTTCACCGCCGGGGCAGAACAGGACCTGATCCGCCTGATATTTTGCGCGCGCAGCCAGGGTGGGACCCATCGCCGCAGCGTAGTTTCCGCCCGTCTTGACCATGCCCATTTGCGCCGCCGATCGCGTGTGCTCATCATCGACGAGAATCCTCAGGGGCTTCATGCCGCCGGCAAAATAGTCCCACACCGGACTTGCCAGCACCAACAGCGAAGCGTCGGCCGAGGGCGTCGCCGCCGCCCCGATATTGGCCGTCGTACCGAACAGTATCGGCCGCAAATACAGCGCACCCGGCGCTTCCGGCACGTTATCCCGGCAGCGCGCGATGACCGCGCGCACCATCTCCGCGAGTTGTGCCGGGTCCGGCTCCGGCAGCACCAGCAATCGCGCACTTTGGCGCATGCGCGCGATGTGCCGGTCCATGCGGAATATATGGACCGTCCCGTCGGCGCGCCGAAACGCTTTGAACCCCTCGAAACAGGTGCTCGCATAATGCAGCACGTGCGCCGCCGGGGAGAGCTCGATCGGCCCCACGGGTTTGACCTCGGAGGCGCTCCATCGGCCGTCCTGGTACGAGGCAACCGCCATGTGGGAGGTCAAGACTGAGCCGAACGCGGGGCGTGCGGGTTGGGCGCTCACGGACTGGGGGTGCGCCGCCGGGGCTTTAGGCTGTGCATTCATGGGGTCACCTTGGGTATGAAAATCGTCGCCGGGTGCTCGAGCAGATCTTTCAGTGTCTGAATCATCGCCGCTGCATCATAACCGTCGACGAACCGATGATCGAATGACGAAGATAAGTTCATGATACGTCGCACAATCACCGCACCGTTATGCACGACCGGCCGCTCGACCGCCTTGTTGAGTCCGATGATGGCGACCTCCGGCGCGTTGATGACCGGCGTCGAGGCGATGCCGCCGAGTTTGCCGAGACTGGTCACCGTGATCGTGGATCCGACCAGCTCGTCGCGCGTCGCCTTGTTCGAACGCGCCCGCTCGGAGACACGGCGGATGTCGGCCGCGAGATCCCAGAGAGACAGCGCGTGGGCATTGCGAACCACCGGAACTTTGAGACCGTCCGGCGTCTGAGTGGCGACGCCCACGTGGACGGCGCGATGACGGACGAGCACGCCGCGCGCAGCGTCATACAAGACGTTGCATTGAGGGAACGACTCCAGAGTCCGGGTGAGCGCCAGCACGACCAGGGGGAGGTACGTCAGACCCGGCTCCCCCTTCGCCAGCTTGCCGTTCAGGTGCTGCCGCAGCGACTCCAGTTCCGTTACATCGACCTCCTCCACGTAAGCGAAATGCGGAATATTGCGCTTGGCTTCGCTCATGCGCTCGGCGATCACGCGGCGCACGCCGATCACCTTGATTTCGGTCGTCTCCGGCAGCGCCGACGCGGCCCATGCCGCGGAAACGTGCCGGGACCCGTCATCGGGACCGGTCGACGGTATGGCGGTGGCGGCCGCCCGATTATCGGCCGCCATCAAGTCGCCGCGCAGAATGCGTCCGCCGGGTCCTGAACCCGCAATGGTGGACAAATCGATTCCTGCCTCACGCGCCCGGCGGCGATTGGCCGGCGAGGCCTTCACCCGGCCATGGCCCTGCGGCTCACCGGCATCAGGCCGACCTGGATCCGGCCGACCGGGATCGGGCGGCCCGCGATCGGGGGCGCGGGGAGGCGGGGTGGGCGCGGCAGGCGTGGCGGGTTGGACGGGAGCAACCGCGGCCGCCGCCAATTCGAATACGATCAGCGCCGATCCCACCGCGACTTTGTCTCCCGGTTCGCCCGCTATCGACACCACGCGGCCGGATACCGGCGCCGGTACTTCCACGGCAGCCTTATCGGTCATCACTTCCACGATGACTTGGTCCTCTTGGACCACATCGCCCGGCTTGGTGTGCCACGCGACGATCTCCGCCTCGACCGTTCCCTCACCCAGGTCTGGCATCTTGAAGATGAACTGGCTCAATGCGCCTCCGTGACGGCTTTCAGCGCCGTCGCGACGCGCGCCTGGCCGGGAAAATACTCCCATTCGAACGCGTGTGGATAAGGCGTGTCCCAGCCGGCGACGCGTTGTATCGGCGCCTCCAGATCCCAGAAGCATTCTTCTTGGATCACCGACAGAATCTCGGCTCCGAAGCCTGAGAAACGCGTGGCTTCGTGCGCCACCACGCACCGCCCGGTCTTGCTCACCGAACTACAGATGGTATCGACGTCCAGAGGCACCAACGAGCGCAGATCGATGATCTCGGCATCCAGCCCGAGCGTCGCGGCGGCGGCCAGCGCGACGAACACCATGGTTCCGTAGGTGATGACAGTCACATCCGCACCGCTGCGGACGATTTCCGCCTTGCCTAGCGGAACGGTGTAATGGCCTTCCGGGACCTGGCCCTTCGGATGGGCGCTCCACGGCACGGCCGGCTTGTTCGGATCGCCGTCGAAGGGCCCGTTGTAGAGGCGTTTGGGCTCGAAGAAAACCACGGGATCATCATCCTCGATCGAGGTGATCAACAATCCCTTGGCATCGTACGGGTTCGAGGGCATGACGACCTTGAGTCCGCTGACGTGCGTGAATATGCCCTCAGGACTCTGCGAGTGCGTCTGGCCCCCGCGGATCCCGCCGCCGCAGGGAGTGCGAATCGTCACCGGCGCGAAGAACTCGCCGGCGCTGCGATATCGGATCCGCGCCAGCTCGCTCACGATCTGATCGAAGCCGGGATAGATGTAATCGGCGAATTGAATCTCCGCCACGGGCCGCAGCCCATTGACGCTCATACCGATCGCCGCGGCAACGATGCCCCCCTCGGCAATCGGCGTATCGAGAACCCGATGCTCCCCGTACTTGCGTTGCAGACCTTCGGTGGTGCGAAACACGCCGCCGAAATAGCCGATATCCTCGCCCATGAGCACCACCGAGGGATCCTTCCCCAGCATGATGTCCATGGCCGAATTCAACGCCTGGATCATGTTCATGTTCGCCATCGTCAACCTCGCTCGGCGCGCATCAACGCCCGTTGGCGTTCGAGACTCTGCGGCATTTCCTTGAAAACGTCGTCGAACATCAGGTCCGCATCGAGGCGCGGCCCTTCGCTCATCGTGCCGAAGGTCACCGCCTCCTTCCAGCTGGCGACGACCAACGCGTCCAGTTCAGCGGCGAGTGCCCGGTGGCGCTCGTCGGACCATTCGCCGAGCGCGATCAAATGTTGCTTGAGCCTCTCTATGGGATCACCGAGGGGCCAATGCTCCTGGTCGTCTTTGGCGCGGTAGCGCGCCGGATCATCGCTGGTCGAATGCGCAGCGCCACGATAGGTCACCAGCTCGATCAGCGTCGGTCCCGCGCCGGTGCGCGCTCGTTCGGCCGCCCACTGCGTCACCGCATAGACGGCCAGAAAATCATTGCCGTCGACGCGGATGCCGGCAATGCCGTAACCCGGGCCGCGGGCCGCGAAGGAGCGCTGCTCCCCGCCGGCGTAGCCTTGAAAAGTCGATATGGCCCATTGATTGTTGACCACATTGAGAATGGCCGGTGCTTGGTACACGGAAGCGAACAACAGCGCATGATGAAAATCCGCTTCCGCGCTGCTGCCCTCGCCGATCCAGCTCGCGGCAAGGTGGTCTTCGCCCTTGATCGCGGCCGCCATCGCCCAGCCCACCGCCTGCGGGAACTGCGTGGCCAGGTTGCCCGAGATGGAGAAAATGTTGCCGGCCTTGGAGTGGTACATCACGGGAAGCTGGCGTCCCTTGCACATGTCCCGGGTATTCGACAGCGTCTGATTCATGAGATCGACCAACGGGATCCCGCGCGCGATCTGCAAACCCTGGTTGCGGTACGACGGAAACAGCATGTCGCCCGGGCGCAGGGCCATGCACTGCGCGACCGATACCGCCTCTTCGCCCAAAGAACGGATGTAAAAGGAAATCTTTCCGGCGCGCTGGGTCCGTTGCATCCGATCGTCGAAGATCCGGGTCAGCAGCATGTGCCGCAGGCCGATTTGCAGGTCCGGTGGATCCAAGTGCGGATGCCAGGGCCCCACCGCCGTGCCCGCATCATCTAGAACGCGCACCAGTTCCGTCGACAGAAAAGCAATATCCCGGGCGCGCGCATTGATATCCGGCCGCGAAACCGCTCCGGCCGGCGATAGGTGCACGTAGCTGAAATCGGGCGCTTCGCCAGGCCGTGCGGGTGCCCGCGGCAGATGCAAACGAGACCGGCTCTTCATGGAATCTCCCCAACACGTGCCACCAACCCCCAATCTACGTCTGCATGCAGGCTGATGTTGCATTCATTAGGACGAGCCCCGATAATTCGGTATGCACGTTCCAATTTTCCGCAATTGATGGAACATTCCAACCGACCCGCCCTGGATCGACTCGATCTGCGGTTATTAGACGTTCTGCAAAGGAGCGGAGCGCTCTCGGTCGCGGACGTCGCATCGCGGTTGAAATTGTCGACCACGACGTGCTGGCGGCGCATCCAGCAACTCGAACAGGACGGTGTCATCAAGGCCCGCGTGGCGTTGCTCGATCGCAATGCCTTGGGGCTCGATGTCACCATGTTCGCGCAGGTGAAGCTGGCGACCACGGGCCGCGACGCGATAGCAAAATTCGAAGAGGCGATCCGCGACCGCGCGGAGGTGCTGGAATGCTACACGCTGACCGGCGAATGGGACTTTCTGCTGAAGATCGTCACGCGCAACATCAAGGCGTACGAGGCGTTCTACCTCGACTACTTGTCGCGCATTCCGTACGTGCAGTCCGTCAATTCATCCGTGGCGGTGACCGTCATCAAAGAGTCGACCGCGCTGCCGCTCGGCGTCTAGCTGCCCACCTGCCTCGTGGACGGGGCTCTGCTCATGCGTTCCCGCAAGCGTGAACCGCGAGGGAGGGGGGGGTGCGTCTTTTGAAAGAGTAGCGTTCTGACGTCATGACGTCAGAACGCCATGGAAAAAAAACATACCAACACCCCGGGCGGAGTCGCGCGCTCGTTAGTCAGGGCGCGCTCAGGATCAAGTCGAATTGAATGACGAGGGTATCGCTTCGCGTCGTGATGTTCGCGATATGAATCCCATCGACATGCACCGCCAGGCCGCCGGCCGCGAAGGCCTGCTTGCGCAATGATTCCAGGACGTCGATACGCGCCGTTCGCGGGATGGAGTCCGGTGCGACCTGCACCGCGAGATTCAGGGCATTGCGAGCGGCCTCATCGTCGACGCGATCGATCCGGATGTCGTCGAGTATCAACTGGTGGTCGGTGCCGCGGACTTTTCCGGATACGGTGACGTTGGAGGCGAGGTCCGCGCCGACGCAATTGCCGCTGAAGCGTTGGCCGAGCCTGGACACCATATGCGCCTTCAGCACCAACCGGTCGGAGGCAAGCCTGACATGCGGCGATTCAAGGTAGGTGTAGCACACGCCCGCATCGTCGATGAGATACCACCGGCCATCGCGATTGAACAGCTGATCCGCAACCAGGCTCTGCACGCCGCGCGG
>JAXDQI010000205.1:0-12927 GCA_034667965.1 Gammaproteobacteria bacterium | reverse complement strand
TGGGGAGTGCTCCCATCCAGAAGGCATTGATACGACGGTCCCGTCTCCTGCAGGGTGCAGGCACTGAGATCACGGCTCGATCCATAGACGCCCTGGCTGTGGCGATAGCCGGCATATCCGACGATGTGCCCATCGCCTCCGAAGAGATCCTTGCCGAATACGCCGGTGACGTCGACGTTCCGCCCGTCGTACAGGCTCCTGGTCGGCGGATTGATGCCGCTCATGCGTTCGATGTTTTGGATGTCCGTAGCGTCATTGCTGGCGCGGTTCAGGCCGTACTCCGTCTCGAGCTTCGCTCCCGTAAACTCCGTGTCCATGACGAAATTCACCACGCCGGAAATCGCGTCGGAGCCGTAGATCGACGACGCGCCGCCGGTCAGAACCTCGACCCGCTTGATCAATATGGTCGGAATCGCATTCAAGTCCGGCGATGGATTGATGGAATCTCCGGGATTGAGCCGGCGACTGTTCATCAGCACCAAGGTGTTGAATGAACCGATTCCGCGCAGGTCGGCGGTTGCCGTTCCCGTCACCGGCGATACGCCGTCGCCATTCGCCGAGTTGTTCAGACCCGCGTTCAACTGCGGCATGCTGTCGAGCAAGTCTTCCGCGCGCGACGTGCCCTGATGGCGCAACTCTTCAGCGTCCACCACCATGACCGGACTGATGCTGGTGGCATTCGGCGTCGCAAAATGGCTGCCGACGACGACGATTTCCATCAACGACTTGTCGTCCTCCTCGGCGGCCGGCTCCGCGGCCCATGCGACCGTCGAAGCCATGGCACCCATCAGCACCAAGATGCTCATTGCAACGGCGCGAACCGGAGCACAGCTCTCCATGCGGCCGTGGACTACGCGCAGGCAATTGTTGGACGGCGATTCTTTTTGCGCATGAAATGCGCGACATTCTTTGTTTTTCAACGTTCCCCCTGAAATGGCTATTGATACTGGGCCGCGCGCCCCGTTTCAGACACGGCGCGATAAACCTCCACCGATGAGTTGCCCCCCCGCTCGCCTCTGTGTCGATTCGGATCGATGCATATTTATCTCGCCGTCAGGCCGACTCGCTTCCCAGAAGCGGCGCCAACCGGGCGATGTCCGGTGCCGATTCAAGTCCGGCCACGAATTGGATCAGAGCATCCGTCTTGCTCTTCGGCCATTCGGCGAATTCGGCGCAGCCGCGGAACTTCCCGGCCGCTTCTTCGAAGGTCATCGGGTCGGCCGGGCTTCCTTTGCCGAAAATTGCCCGACCGGAGATGACTTTGCCGTTCTTCAACGTGATCTTGATGATGGAAGTCATCTTGTCGAATCCCGCGGCTTCCGCTTCCGGATCGACGTAGTACTTCACCTTGGCGACCATCTCCTTGACATCCGCGCGCTGCACCACTTGATTCGTGAACTGCGCAAGCCCGGCTTTTCGGAACAGGAGCAGACTCGCGATGCAGAATTCCATGCTGAATTTCGCTTCCAGTCCCGTCTTGGGCTGGTGATGCAGCAATGCCTGGGTCATGGCGTGGTTGGCGCCTATGGCCACCTGATTCACCTGCGCCGGCCGGATGTCGTGCAACTCGATCAGCCGCATCATCTCCGACATCGCGGGGTGGCTTAGGGATCCGGACGGATACGGCTTCAGCGATATTCCGGGAGTTGCAAAGCACCACGGCGAACCGAGTTTGCCGAAGATCGCGCCGGGATCGAAGGATCCGCCTGCCGCGTGAAAGAAGCCCCGTTGCGCCTCCAAGATCTGTTGTGCGGCTGTCCAGCCAATATCGGCCAGGTAGGCGGATCGGAGGCCGCTTTCGGCAGCGTGACCCGCCTGGAACGGTTTCGTCATCGTGCCGAAGTTCTCACGCAAGCCCGCGGATTGACTGCCGGCGATTCCGAAAGCGTGCAACGTTTTGCCGACGTCGAAGCGGAGCAGCTTCGAGCAGGCGGACGCGGAACCGAACGGGCCGCAGGTCCCCGTGGAATGGAACCCATCCTCATAATGCCGGGGCGCAATCGCCTCCGCGATCTTGCATTCGACTTCGACCCCCAGGTGGTACGCGAGCAGCAGATCCTTGCCGGAGATCTTGAGCTGCTGCCCCAGCGCGAGCACTGCCGGCAACACCGCCACCGTAGGATGCACCAACAACCCGTAGACTCGGTCTTTCGCCACCGCAAGCTGCGTATCGTCGAAGTCGTCCGCGTGGATCGAGATGCCGTTCACCAGGGCGGCGAATTGCGGCGAGGTCTTCTGCGATGAGCCGATGATGGTGGCGCCGCCCTGCAGCGCACCGATGGTATTCAAGTACTTGAGGCAGAGCGGGCCCGTTTCCGCTTTCGATCCCGCCAGCGCCAATCCAAAGCCGTCGAGAATCGATTTCTTTCCAAGTTCGACGACAGCGTGTGGAATCGCGTCGTAGCCGGTCTCGACCACGAATTTGGCCACGTATTCCGTCAAGCCGTGAACGTCGGGAAATTCGCCGGCGGCTTGCGGCGCGGAGTCAGCCGCAGCCCCTTCGCGGGATAGCAGGGTGGATCCCAGCGTACCGAAGCAGATCTTTCCGAATTCGCGTCTGATCATGTGTGCAATGTTCCCATCGGTACGGTCACTATTTTTCGACGTCGAATATGAACAATTGGGCGGGAGTACTCCCCTTGCTCGAAGAGACCACGTAGTAGCGGTGCAACTCCGGCACCAATACGCCGATTTTTCCGCGGTTCCCCGTGGTCACCTTGCCCGCAACCTCATAGTGATCGGCGTCGACCTGATGGAGGATGTTCACGTATCCATCCGCGCAAGCGAGGTAGATCATTTTTGTTTCAGGGTCGAATGCCATGTCGTCCACACCGTCGGCGGCGGGCAGCGTGGCTATTTCCTTTCCGGACACCGTGTCCAGCACCCCGAAGATTCCGGGATTGCGGCCGGCGATGAACAACCGATGATTGGCTTCGTCCAATACCATCGGCGTGTTGTGCGCGACCTTGCTCAACTGCCACGTGGAGACGAGCGTGCTCGAATTGCGGTCGACTACACCGATCTGATTCTTGTCGCGCATGTTTACGTACATCAGCGAACCCTGCTTTTGCAGAGCCATCGCCTCGAGATTGCCCGAGGGGAGTTTGATGTCGCGGACCTTTTCAGCCTTGTCGGTATCGATCACCGTGACGAGGGAATAGTCGTTGCCCGCTTCCTTACCACCGTTGCCGACATACAACAGATGTTTGGCGCTGTCGAACACCAGGGCGTCGGCATCCTCCGAGAGCTTGATCGATTTCTGGACCTTGTAGGTCGTGGCATCGAGAACCTGACAGGATCCGCCCTTGCCGCCGTCGATCACGAATAGTCGGTTTACGGTGGGCACATACACGATGCTGTGCGGCGTATCGAAACCGGCGATGCTGTGGACCATTTTACCGCTGTGCAGGTCAAACACTTCGATGGTGTGATGCTCCTCGGCGGCGAGGAACAGCCGATTACCTTTTACATCGACGGCGAAGTGATCGAAGTCGCCCTCGACACCCGGCATGCGAATCGTGCCGACGAGCCGCAGGGGCGCTTTTTCGGCCGCGGCATCCGCGAGAGAATGACCGCCGAGCATGAATGTCGATACGGCGGTCGCCAGGAACAGGGATAACACTTTCATAGAACAGGACTCCATCGGTTAAATAAGAGAGATGCCGGCTCAGGCTCCGGTATTGGTTTCACTGCAGGCACGTGGCATGTGCCCGCTCCGCGCATCGCCCGGCGCTTGGTTCTCCAACGGCGCGCCGTTGAGTACGCAATGCATGCGGGTGCGGTCAAGCTCCGATTCGAGGCTCGCCATCACCACCGTCGCGACCGCATTGCCCATGAGGTTCACGACGGCACGACCCGTGCTCATGATTCGATCGATGCCGAGAATGAGTGCCATGCCGGCAAGCGGTATGTCAGGAACCACCGACAAGGTGCCCACCAAGGCGATGAAGGCCGCGCCCGAGATCCCGCTGGCGCCCTTCGAGGCGATCATCGAGACGCCAAAAATCGCGAGCTGCTGCATGAAGCTGAGGGGGATGTTCATTGCCTGGGCGACGAACAGCGCGGCCAGCGTCATATAGATGCTGGTACCGTCCGCGTTGAACACATAGCCGGTGGGGACCACCAGACCCACCACGGAGCGGGAACAGCCAAGATGAGTCAGTTTCTCCATCAATGAAGGGAGCGCGACGTCGGAGGATGCTGCGCCAAGCGTGATGAACAGCTCATCCTTCAGATAGCCCATCAGTTTAAAAATATTGAATCCCGCCCAGCGCGATATCCCGCCCATGACGACGCAGACGAATACGGCGCTGGTCGCATAAAAAGTCAAAATCAATCCGCCAAGAGGTCTGAGGGAGCCCATGCCGAACCGGCCGATCGTATAGGCCATCGCGCCGAAAGCGCCGATCGGCGCCACCCGCATGAAAATACCGATCACGCCGAACATGACGTGACCCGTCGCCTCGATCAGGGCACTGACCGGTTTGCCTCGCTCGCCGATTTGCGACAGTACATAGCCGAACAGCACGGAGACGAAGACGATCGCAAGGATGTCGCCCTTCACGAACGCCTCGAAGATGGTGGTGGGCACGATCCCCGTCAGGAAAGCGAGCACGCTGCTTTCCTGGGCGTGTCCAACGTAGGCTGCTACGGCGGCCGCGTCCAAACGGGCCGGATCGGCATTGAAACCGTCACCCGGCCGAACCACGTTCGCGACGATCGCACCGAACAACAGGGCAAGGGTGGAGACGATCTCGAAGTATACGAGGGCCTTGCCGCCGACCCGGCCGATCTTTCTCATGTCGCTCATGCTGCCCAGGCCGGCAACGACGGTGCAGAAAATGACCAGTCCGATGACCATTTTGATCATTTTGAGAAAGACGTCGCCCAGCGGCTTCAGTGCCTGGCCGGCGTCAGGTGCGAGCCAACCGACGATCACGCCGGCGGCAATGCCGACCAGGACCTGCACGTACAATGCAGCGTACCAGCGAGGCCGCTTGATGGGGGTTGATGTCAAAGGATGCACGTCACACCTTCGACGTAGCTACTGCATCGGCAATGGCATGACCGACCTCCTGAGTACTCGCGGTGCCGCCCAGATCCGGGGTCCGTGGACCCTCGGCTAATACCGCCTCTATCGCCGAGACGACGGCGCGCGCGGCGTCCGCATGGCCCAGATGATCCAGCATCATCGCTCCGGACCAGATTTGCCCGATCGGGTTGGCAATATTCCGCCCGAAGATGTCCGGGGCCGAGCCATGCACCGGCTCGAACATGGAAGGGAAATTCCTTTCCGGATTGAGGTTGGCTGACGGCGCGATCCCGATCGTTCCCGTGCATGCCGCTCCGAGGTCGGACAGGATGTCGCCGAATAAATTTGAACCGACCACGACATCGAAGCGCGACGGCCGCAGCACGAAATGAGCCGCAAGTATATCGATGTGATAGGAATCCATGTGGACATCCGGGTACGCGCCCGCCATCAACGCGGCGCGGGCGTCCCAGTACGGCATCGTCAGCGCTATTCCGTTCGATTTGGTTGCCGAGGTCAGCCTCTTTCGGTCGCGCTTGCGGGCCAGTTCGAAACCAAAGCGCAGGATGCGGTCGACGCCGCGCCGTGTGAACACGCTCTCCTGCACGACCGTCTCTTCCTCGGTGCCGGCATGCAAAGTGCCGCCGCGATCGGAGTATTCGCCTTCGGTGTTCTCGCGCACCAACATGATGTCGATGTCGCCCGCGACGCGGTCCCGCAGCGGCGATTCAACTTTGGGCATCAATCGGATCGGACGCAGGTTGACGTACTGCTGAAACTGCCGGCGGATCTGCAGCAATAGGCCCCACAGGGAGACATGGTCAGGCACGCCCTGGAAGCCCACGGCGCCGAGATATATGGCGTCGTGATGGCGGATGCCGTCGAGTCCGTCGGACGGCATCATCTCGCCGGTCCGCAGGTAGTATTCGCAGCCCCAGGGACGCGCATCCCACTGGAACGAGATCCCGAAACGACGGCCAGCCGCGTCGAGGACGCGGACACCCTCCGGAACCACTTCCTGGCCGATGCCGTCGCCGGCGATCAGCGCTATCCTATGCTTCAATGCGCTCTCCCCTTCGAACCCGCGTTCGAACTGTGCATGATGTGCGTGCATTGTTATCGTGTCGCGCGCTTGACCGACAAGCTACTCGCGTCTCACCGCAGCAGCACCCTAGAACATGTGATCTTGGAGAACACACTTCGTGAACAATATCCCCCCACAGGACCTGCGCGTCTTCATTCACGCGGCCCGCCGCGCCAATTTTGCGGCTGCGGCCCAAGAGCTGGGCGCTTCACCGGCGTATGTAAGCAAGCGAATCGCGCTGCTCGAAGAGACCTTGAATGTGAAGTTGTTCCACCGCACCACGCGCAATGTGAGTGTGACCGAACGCGGCGAGCTGATGCTGGCGTGGGCTCAGCGGGTGCTCGACGTCTATGAGCAGCTCGACGGCGCACTGGAGGACACGCAAACCGAGATACGCGGAGGACTGCGGATAGCGGCGAGTTCAGGACTTGGGCGCAATCACGTAGCACCCGTGCTTTCCGAATTGGTGAAAATGCATCCCGGACTTGAAATCGACCTCGAGATATTGGATCGGTCGGTGGATCTGGTCAATGAAGAAATTGACATCGACGTCCGGGTCGGCGACGTACGCGAGCATCACCTCATTCCGCATAATCTTGCGCGCGGGCGGCGGATTCTGTGTGCATCGCCGGAGTACCTCCGAATGCGGCATGAACCCGAGAGCATCGCGGATCTTGCGCGTCATTCGTGCCTGGTGATCCGCGAACGCAATGAGACGTTCGGGCGATGGTCGCTGCAGGGCGCGGATGGGACCAGGAATGTCCGGGTGAGCGCCGCTCTGGCCTCCAATCATGGCGACGTCATCAAACGGTGGGCGCTGGAGGGTCACGGGATCATGCTGCGCTCCTACTGGGATGTCGCGGAAAGCCTGAACCGCGGCGATTTGGTGCACCTGCTGCGCAAATTCTGGCAGCCGGCGGACGTTTGGGCGGTCACCAAAATCAGATCGGACAACTCTGCAAAGACCCGGCTGTGCATCCGCCATCTGCGCAACCGACTGCGCTCCGGACCGTTCGCGCTCGCCGCTCCAGGCACCGATTGAAGAATGCCGCCCGCTTGCATTCCTCATGAGTTGTGGTTGAAGATCCGTCCCGGACATGAATGAGCCATGAACACGTATCGCATCGCAATGATCCCCGGAGACGGTATCGGCAAGGAAGTCGTTCCCGCCGGCCGTGAAGTCTTGCAGGCGCTCGGCCGGGCGAACGCGTCCCTGGCCTTCGAATTCGAAGACTTCGTTTGGGGCGGAGACTACTTTCGACAGCACGGCGTAATGATGCCGGCGAACGGCTTGGATGCGCTGCGCGGCAAGGACGCGATCTTGTTCGGTTCGGCTGGCGACCCCGCCATACCCGACCACGTGACCCTGTGGGGATTGCGCCTGAAGATCTGCCAGGGGTTCGATCAATATGCCAACGTCAGGCCAATCCGCATCCTGCCCGGGATCGATGCGCCGCTGAAACGCTGCCGCGTCGAGGATCTGAACTGGGTCATGGTGCGCGAGAATTCCGAGGGTGAATATTCCGGCATGGGCGGACGCGTCCATCAAGGGCATCCCATCGAAGCTGCAACGGATGTGTCGATCATGACGCGCGCGGGCGTCGAGCGAATCGTGAGGTTCGCGTTTCGGCTTGCGCAGTCGCGCCCTCGAAAGCGGTTGACGGTGATCACCAAGAGCAACGCTCAGCGTCATGCCATGGTGATGTGGGATGAGATTGCCGCGCAGGTAGCCGAGGAATTTCCGCAGGTCGCGTGGGACAAGGAGCTGGTCGACGCCGCAACGGCGCGGATGGTGAATCGACCGGCATCGCTCGACACGATCGTCGCGACCAACCTGCACGCCGACATCCTCAGCGACCTTGCCGCCGCGCTGGCGGGCAGCCTGGGTATCGCACCGACCGGCAACATTGATCCGGAACGGCGTTATCCGTCCATGTTCGAGCCGATTCACGGTTCCGCTTTCGACATCATGGGCATGGGATTGGCGAACCCGCTGGGGACATTCTGGTCGGTGGTGATGATGCTCGAGCACCTGGGCGAGTTCGAGGCGGCCGCCCAGGTGATGCGGGCGATTGAACGTGTGACGGCCGATGCGACCCTTCACACGCGTGATCTCGGCGGGACGGCAACCACCGCACGAGTGACCGCGGCGGTGTGCGCGTATATCGCGAAATCCGAGATACGCGTGCCGGCGTAGGACGAAAGAGACGCGGCGACTCCATCGCCGGCCTCTTCGTCTCTTACTGGATGCTGCCGGTCAAGTCGCCGTCGACCTCGACATGGCGACCCGAGTCACCGGCTTATACGCGGTTGGTAATATACGGCAGAAGTCTTCGCGACAGTTCGCATCGGCCGCCGGGAACGGTGCCACGGCAGCGCTCGCTGCGCAGCGGCACATCAAGACATGCTCTAGCGGGCGCTAGTTCGCTGAAACACCCCTGTCACTGGTGGGCATATTGTCCCGGGTGGGAACCACACCAATATCTCTGAAAGCCAGGTCGAGTGCTTTCACGCCGATCTCCGGTTCGGACTTGCACAGCCGCTCGCCATGGTTGGCTTGCCGACGTGCCGCTTCAAGTTTGTCCGCAGCCATGTAGCTCACGTCCATCTTCTTGAACCGCGATGCCAGAGCTTCGCAGTGTTCTTTCAGCGCGGCATCGAATGCGAACGCGGGCGCAACGAACGCTGTGCCGACGGCCAGCGTTCCCAACAGCAAGGCGGGGCGGATTAATTTCAACTTCATAGGCAATTCTCCTTGGGATAGTCGTACCACATCATGTTTGACCGTCGCGAGAATCCGAATGTTCCCGGGCCCCACGGCATCACGGCGTAGGTAGAACTTACATCGATCCATGCTGGCGGTCACGATGTTGCCATCCGGCGACGTCCCACCGAGGTATTGCACGATGATTCCGACCAGACGCTGGTCATCTCGTCCTCACGTGACCGCTCCGCGAATACCGCTCGTTCCACATGAGGCTTGATTCAGCAATTCACCTACAGCTATCACGTATTCACGTACAGCCATCACGTACGCGGAGAGCCCGCTCAGGCGTGGCCGACGCCGAGGACCTTCTCGACTGCTTCGAGCAGGTCCTCCGCCTCGAACGGCTTCGTGAGCACGAGATGCGCTCCCGCCTCTTCAGCAGATCTGAGGTAGGCGTTGGTCGCTATCGCCGTAGGTTGATAACCGGCAACGCCGAAGTTGCCCCCGCCGGAAATCGCCACGATACGGACAAGCGGAAACGCCTTGCGAATCGATTGGATGGCCTGCACACCGTTTATCTTCGGCATGATGATGTCGGTGATGACGAGATCCGCCGGAGTGCGTCCGAGTTGCTCCAGTGCGTCCGTTGCATTCTCGGCGGTGACCACCACGTATCCGGCGAGGTCGAGCACACACTTGACTGAATCGCGCACATCACGCTCATCGTCGACGATCAATATTCGTTGCATTTCGCCTCACGCATCGGCGGCCATCGCATCGGCTGCCGTGTTGACCTGGAACACTGCCGGAAAAAATACCCTGAATGTCGTGCCCACGCCAATTTTCGTCTCCACCGTAATGCTGGCGCCGAAGCTTTCCACGATTCCATGAACCACCGACAGCCCAAGGCCGGTCCCTTGACCCACCGACCGCGTGGTGAAGAACGGCTCGAATATGCGCTCGACCGTATCCGCATCCATTCCGTGCCCTGTGTCGCTGACCCACAATTCGACGGGCGGTTGGGTGCCGGTGCCGTCATCGACATATTCGGGATAGCGCAGACCGATGGTCAGCACGCCCTCCGCGCCTTCCATCGCCTGATACGCGTTGGTGCACAGATTTATCATGAGGTGCAACGCCAGCGTCGCGTCGGCCTTCACCATGGGAATCGCTTCGGCGATTTCCGTCCGTATCTCAATGCTCGGCGGCGCGAGCGCGGAAAAGAGATTCAGCCCTTCGGTCGCCACCACTCGCAGATCGATCAGAGCGAGCTTCGCCTCGTCGAGCTCGCGGGTGAAGGTCAGAATCTTCTTTACGACGTCCTTGGCGCGCCGTGCCGCCGCCAGCACCCGCTCGAGATTCTCGCGCGATCCGCTCACAAGCGATTCATCCTTCAATACCGTGCTCGTAAAAAGGATGATGGGCACCAGCACATTGTTGATTTCGTGGGCGACACCGCCGGCGAGCGTGCCGACTGTTTCCAGCCGTTGACGATGCCGCAGCTGCCTTTGCAACTCCTCGCGTCGAGCCTCGGATTGTTCCTTCTCCCTGATCTTGTCCTGGAGCCGGTCGTTTACTCCAACCAATTCGTGGCGCATGGCTTCGAGATCCACCGCCAGGTCGTGAAGCTCGCGTATCCCGGTGCTGACATCGAGCACCCGTGCGTAGTCGCCCGAGGCGATGGCGCGGGACACATCCTGCAACCGATGGATCGGTCGCGACAGACGATAGCTCAGGACAATGGCGATGCCGATTGCCACGCTCAAGTAGCCTCCCAGCAGCCACAGCATTCGAGCGAGGGCGAGGTGAATCCGATCTTCCGCGGGCAACTCGTCGAACCCCAGGCGCAATTCGGCGCTATGACCCGCGTGGACGATGGGCAACACGATGAAGTAGATGCCGTCGCCCCCCTGACCAAAGCCCAAATCCGTGTGGCGGGGCGCCGCGATATCCGGTGACCCGAGCCGACTGCGCGTGCCGACGCCGCGATCGAACAGCTCCGCGTAACGCGCCTCCCCATGGAGGACCGCGAGATCGAGCAAATCTTCCGTTCGCTGGCGGGACTCGAGAGCGACGCCGACTTCGAATTCCTCGGCGAGCACCCGGGCAAAGGTTCTCACATGTTCGACGAACAAATCTTCGTGGCTCTTCCGAATCACATATCCCATGCCGAAGAACAGCGCGGGCAAGAGGATGATGTGCACCGCCACAACGCACAGCGTGACGTAAGTCGCGAAGGACGTTCTTAGTCGCACCATGTCAGTCGCACCTGTCAGTCGCGCCATGTCAGTCGTACCATAGTACTCGCAAGATCTTGATTCGGGGATCGCGCGCCACATCCTTGGCCCATGCATAGCTGACGGCAGTCGGGTCGGCTATGACGGCTTTCAGCAGCTGCGCGATGTCTTTGTAAGCAACCGGTTTGATCTGGCCTTGAATGAGAGCCAGGCGCAGCACGCTGCGGTCATAGGTAGTATCCGACATGGAAACGATATTCTGTAGAAATATTTCCTTGACGCGGGCATCGGCTTCGTCGAGCACAGGCCGTAGTCGATCGCCGTTGTGGATCACGGTCAGACCGAGAAACAACTTTCTGACTTCGAGGGAGTCCAGCTGTTCGACTTTACTGTCCGCGCTGACGATGAGCACGAGCTGCTCGGCCGCCGACACGGCTCTCGTCGCGGCCAGAAGCGTCACCAGCACGGCCGTGGCCGCGAGCTTGCTCACGGAATTGCCGCGCTCCACTGCAGACGGATGTCATTTGACTTCTGTGCCAGAGAAACCAAATGAGATATTTCGACGGTCAACGCCTGGCGCCGGGTATAGTCCCAGCGCACGCCGACCGCCTGGCGCCGCAATGCGATCTCGAGATCGCCGTCATTATCGTCGAATGAGGCGACATAGCGCGACTCCTCCATTCGCGCCGAGTCCTCCAGACGACCGAAGACCGTGAACCTCCTTGGCAGCTGCCTTTCGACTTGCAGATAGCCCGACACGAAACTTTCGTTCCGCCTGGCCTGAGTCAACGCAACGTCGACGTAGTAATTGGCTGCGATCAATCGCCACGGCTCCGCCGTCCAATTGATGTACGCACCGTAGACGCTGACCTTCGCATCATTCGAGTGCAAAGCCGCCAAGGTATGCGCATTGGCGACAGAAAGGTCATCGTGCCCATACAACAACCCCATGCTGCTCGAGCCGACGTACTGCGGCAGGTAGGCAAGGCGCCCCGTCACGGACAGCCGGTGCCTCCCGGGATTGTCGCCGATCAGATCGATGGCATCCAACTCCCGGTCCGCGATGGCAGGTGATGCGCCCACGCCGCCGGAAAACTGAATCGCGCCGTCATTGCCGATCGGGCGCCGCGACTCGAACAACGCACCGGTGATGTGCTGAGGGATCAATCCGTGCTCGTCCTCCCAGCGTTCGATATAGGGACGCGTGATGTCGGTTTGCAGGTATTGCCCATGATGATGCTCCGTGTTCCACGCGCTCGCGGGCTGATGAAAGCGGCCGATCCAGAGCACCGTCTCCGGAACGAACTCGAAGCCGATTTGAAAACGCTCGAGGTCGCGTTCGTCGGGCGTTATGTAGTACTCGCCGAAGACGCGGAATTGATGCTTGGTGGCGCCAAAGACCAAGTCGGCGTCGACCCAGGGATCGGCGTCTCCCAAGTGTGTCTGCCGGGTCCCATGAAAGGCTTCAGCGGCGACAAAGACTTCGAAATCGCTGGCTGAATGATCGTGCTGCGCGAATGCCAAATTCGCCCAGGGAAGACTCAAGGCGACGCAAAGCAATATCTGCCGGAGATAGAAATGGGGCATTCCAAGGGCTCCAGCGGGTGGGAAGGGGCGCCGATTCTTTATGGTCTTATCGGCAACGAAGATAACGTTTTTGGCCGGCCGGCGCGAAAGTATCGAGAGGGGCTTGAACGCGCGCAATCGGCCGTGCCTGGCCGCAGGGACTTGCGGTTCAATGGCAATGCACATAAGCTTGGGAGTGCCGCCGATAGGCGTCGCAACCAATGGGTGAAGGTTGTCGCAAACTAAACAGAATAACGCAGCGCATCAGACGTCGGCCCAGCGGGTAATAATGATCGGATTG
>JAXDQI010000204.1:0-23342 GCA_034667965.1 Gammaproteobacteria bacterium | reverse complement strand
CCTATCGCGCGCGCGTCGCGCCTCCAAGGCCTCGCCGATTTTGATTTCCAGCCCGCGCGGTGCCGGCACGTAGTAGCGGCGATCGGGCATATCGTCGGGAAAATACCGCTCGCCGGCCGCGTACCCACCGGGCTCGTCGTGCGCATAACGATAGCCCTTACCGTAGCCAATATCCTTCATGAGACGGGTTGGGGCGTTGCGCAGGTGCAGCGGAACCTCCAGGGACCCCAGGCCATTCGCATCATCGGTGGCGGCCTTGTACGCGGTGTAGACGGCGTTGCTCTTGGCGGCACACGCCATGAACACGATGGCCTGGGCGATCGCGAGTTCGCCTTCGGGACTCCCCAATCGTTCGTAGACAGAACACGCCTCCAAAGCCATGGTGAGCGCCCGGGGGTCGGCGTTGCCGATGTCTTCGCTGGCCATCCGCAGCGCACGGCGCGCCACGTACATCGGGTCGCAGCCGCCGGCCAACATGCGGCAGAGCCAATACAAGGCGGCGTCGGGATCGCTGCCGCGCACCGACTTGTGCAAGGCGGAAATCTGGTCGTAGAAGTTTTCACCGCCCTTGTCGAATCGCACGTAGGTGCTGCCGATCACCGCGCGCGTGGTATCGACATCGAGGCGCCGCCCCACGGAGTCACGGTGTGGTTCGCCGTGGTGGGTGGGATCGGGGGAAGCGACGCTGCCACCGTCCTCGCCGTCCGGAACGCTCAAGTCCGCGGCGGTTTCCAGAAGGTTCAGCATGCGGCGCGCATCCCCATCGGCCGCTGCCAGCAACAGTTCGCGCGCGCCCGGATCGATGTGCAATTTCAACCGGCCCAGCCCGCGCTCCTCGTCGGCGAGTGCGCGATCGAGAAGCTTGCTCAAATCCTCAATGTTGATCGATTTCAACACGTAGACTCGCGCCCGTGACAGCAGCGCGTTGTTCACCTCGAAGGATGGATTTTCAGTGGTGGCACCGACGAAGATCAGCGTGCCGTCTTCCACATACGGTAGAAAAGTATCCTGTTGCGACTTGTTGAAGCGGTGAACTTCGTCCAGGAACAATACCGTGTCGCGGGTGCCCCGCAGGGCGCGTGCCTGCTCCACCACGGCTCGAATGTCCTTGATTCCCGCGAGCACAGCCGACAGTGAGATGAACTCCGCCCGTGCACCCTGCGCGACCAGACGGGCGAGCGTGGTCTTGCCGGTTCCCGGCGGGCCCCACAGTATCATCGAGTGAGGACGGCCGGACTCCAGCGCGCGCCGCAGCGGCGCACCCGCCCCCAGCAAATGCGACTGCCCCACGTATTCGTCGAGAGTCTGCGGCCGCAGGCGATCGGCAAGCGGCCGGTATTTACCGTCGCCGCGCACGCTCGCTGCCTCCCCGCTCACTTAGGATTGCGCCCGATCACATCGGCCTCCGCGGCTCACTTGG
Source organism: Gammaproteobacteria bacterium (assembly GCA_034667965.1). Classification (GTDB taxonomy): domain Bacteria; phylum Pseudomonadota; class Gammaproteobacteria; order Steroidobacterales; family Steroidobacteraceae; genus Bog-1198. The sequence goes on along the minus strand of JAXDQI010000204.1, from coordinate 21,922 downwards.
CGCTGCGCCCGATCACGTCGACCCCCGGCGGCGGCGTGAATGAAAACAGGTCGGCGGGAAACTTGGCATTGCGCGACGGATGGGTGAAGGTCAACTGCGTCACTTGCCCGAGCTTATCCGCCAGAAACATCGATGCCAATTCACCCTTGTCGAAGCCGATGCGTACCAGTTGAAAATCCGTATCGGCGCGCTTCGGAATGAGCTGAAACCACTGCAGCCCGCCGGAGGCCGGCAGCGCTTTGATGTCGAATTGCGTGCTGACGGAACCGCCCCCCGACAATAGACTGGCGGGAGTGCTGGCCAACGTACTGTCCATGTCGCGCACGTTGGCCTGCGCCAGATCCTTGTCGTAGAACCAGATCTGCTTGCCGTCGGCCAGCACCAATTGCTCGGAGGGCTCGACATAATCCCACCGAAACTTTCCCGGCCGCTCGAGATACAGCTTCCCGGCCGCACTGCGCGATACCTTGCCGTGGCCGTCGTCGATGGTCTGAGTGAAATCGGCGGACCAGCTTGCCAATCCGGCCAGGTACTTTTCAACGTCGGTCGCGGGCGTCGCGTGAGCCGGGTGGTTGCCGGCGGCGAAGAGCACGAGCGCGAGTACCGCCGCCTGCACGATTCGGGTCGCCGCTTTCGCGGATGGGCCATCTTGGATTGGAATTGGCACGCATTACTCCTGCGGCGGCGCTGCGCCGAAAATTTCGCGGGCGCCGTTCGATTGCAAGGGACCGACCAGTCCCGCCGCCTCCATCGCCTCCACCAGCCGGGCTGCCCGGTTGTAGCCGATCTTGAGCCGGCGCTGCACGCCGGAGATGGAGGCCTTGCGGGTTTCGGTGACGATGCGAACCGCCTCGTCGTACAGCGGATCGGCCTCGGCATCGACCAAGCCGCCCTCGCCCTCCTCGTCTTCGGTCGGAAATCCGGGGATGGGCGTGCGCGGACCGTCCAGAATTTCATCGATGTACACCGGCGGCGACGCGGCCTTGAGGCCGGCGACCACGCGATGCACCTCTTGGTCGGAGACGAAGGCCCCGTGCACGCGCGTGGGTATGGACGTGCCCGGCGGCAGATACAGCATGTCGCCGTGGCCCAGGAGCGACTCCGCGCCGCTCTGGTCGAGAATGGTGCGCGAGTCCACCTTGGCCGACACCTGGAAGGCGATTCGGGTGGGAATATTCGCCTTGATGAGGCCGGTGATCACGTCCACCGACGGCCGCTGCGTCGCAAGAATCAAATGGATGCCTGCGGCACGCGCCTTTTGCGCCAGTCGCGCGATCAATTCCTCCACCTTCTTACCGACGATCATCATGAGATCCGCCAACTCATCGATGATGACGACGATGAACGGCAGCGAGGTCAGATCCTCGACGTCTTCGGCGACGATGCCGGGCACGCCTTGTGCGATTTTTGCCATACGAATCGGATCTTTGATGGGCCTGCCCGCGTCGGCCGCGTCCTTGACCTTTCGATTGAAGCCGCCGATGTTGCGCACGCCCAGCATCGACATGAGCTGGTACCGCCGCTCCATTTCCGCGACGCACCAGCGGAGCGCATTGGCCGCCTGCTTCATGTCGGTCACGACGGGCGACAACAGGTGCGGAATTCCCTCGTAAACCGAGAGCTCCAGCATTTTCGGATCGATCATGATCATGCGCACGTGCTCGGGGCTGGCCTTGTACACGAGGGAGAGGACCATGGCGTTGATGCCCACCGACTTGCCGGATCCGGTGGTGCCGGCAATGAGCAAATGCGGCATTCGCGCAAGGTCGGCCACCACCGGCACTCCGCCGATATCCTTGCCGAGCGCCAGGGCGAGCGGCGAACTCACCTCGTCGTAGGGCTTCGATTTGATGATTTCGCCCAGGGTGACGATTTCGCGCTTTTCATTCGGTATTTCAAGACCGATGACGGATTTGCCGGGGATGATTTCCACGACCCGTACGCTGATGGCCGACAACGCTCGCGCGAGATCCTTGGCAAGATTGCTGATCTGGCTCACCTTGACGCCAGGAGCCGGCCGAAGCTCGAAACGGGTAATCACCGGCCCGGGTTGCACCGCCACGACCTCGGCTTCCACGCCGAAATCGCGCAGCTTGATCTCCACCAATCGCGACATAGCCTCCAAGGCTTCGTCTGAATACGACTGCTCGCGGGGTCCCGGCTCGTCGAGCAGCGACAGGGCGGGCAGCTCGCTGGACTTGGGTGCCTCGAACAGAGGCACCTGCCGCTCGCGCTCGATGCGGTCGCTTTTCTCAGGGATGGGCGCGACCGGTTCAATGCGCGGCGGCGGCCGGCTGGCGACCTTTTTCTGCTCCTCTCGGACCACTCCCTGCCGCGCCTGTTTGCGTTGCTGCCCCGAGGCCAGCTCGCGGCGCTGTTCGATCTTCGTTTGCGCCCAATCGATACCTTTGAGGATCCAGGCGCCCAGCTTGTCCATGACGTCGAACCAGGACAATCCGAGGAACAATGCGACGCCCGAAAACCACAGCGCCAGCAGCAAGAGGGTCGCGCCCAGAAACCGCAACGCCCCCTCGCTGTGTCCGCCGACGAACTCGCCGACCACGCCGCCGGCACTGCTCGGGAACGCGGTACCCTCCCAGTGCAGGCTCGCGAGCCCACAACTCGTCAACAAGGTCACTCCGAATCCCGCCGCCCGCAGTATCGTGTTGATCCGCGACCTTGCATCGGGAAGGGCCTGCTCTTTGTGCACCAGCCAGCCGGCGTACGCCAACATCACCGGGAATAGATAGGCGGGGCGCCCGAATAGAGAGAAAAAGAAACCTGCCAGCCACGCACCAACGGGGCCGATCCAGTTATGCACCGACCCACCGTCGCCGGTATTCCAGAAACTGGCGTCATCTTTGTGATAAGAAAGAAGCGCCAGGACCAGCAGCAGACCAAGGGCCCCCAGGAACCACAGCGCTCCTTCGCGCAGCGCGCGTGCCACCGTAGCCGACACCTTCATGCTGGACTTCGATTTCTTGGCAACAGTCGCTTCAGTCAACTCTAGACCTTTAATGATAATAACTTCTTAACTAATTGAATATTATGTAATAGTAACCGAGTCTGGCGCTCGTACCAAGCGCTGATCTTAGGTTTGAGGCCGGCCACTTGTTTGAACTGGCTGGCGCCCACAGATTTACTTACCATGAGCCGGCGGAAATAACGTCCGCTTACGACCATTTAGAAGAGAGGCAAATTATACATGAGCGTCGTCAGGCACAGTCGTCTCCTCATTCTGGGATCGGGACCTGCGGGCTATACCGCCGCCGTTTACTCGGCGCGCGCCAATCGCGCGCCGTTGCTCATTACGGGGCTGGAGCAAGGCGGCCAGCTCATGACGACCACCGACGTGGACAATTGGCCGGGAGATGTGGAACACCTGCAAGGCCCGGCACTGATGGACCGCATGCGCCGCCATGCGGAGCGCTTCAACACGGAAATCGCGTTCGACACGATCAATCGGGCCGAGTTGCGGCAGCACCCCTTTCGCTTGTTCGGCGACAATGGCGAGTACACCTGCGACGCGCTCATCATCGCGACCGGCGCGTCGGCCAAATACCTAGGACTTCCATCGGAGGAAACTTTTCGCGGCAAAGGAGTTTCCGCCTGCGCCACTTGCGACGGTTTTTTCTACCGCGGCAAGCCGGTCGCGGTGATCGGTGGCGGCAACACCGCGGTGGAGGAAGCGCTGTACTTGGCCAACATCGCGTCGCACGTCACGCTGGTGCATCGACGGGATAAATTGAAATCTGAGAAAATACTTCAAGATCGGCTATTTGCACTTGAAACCTCAGGTAAAGTCAGCATAATTTGGAATCATGCGGTCGATGAAGTCCTGGGGGACGATGCCGGCGTTACGGGCGTGCGCCTGCGGGCGATGCAGGGTAATGCGACGCGCACCCTCAGGCTGGACGGGGTATTCATTGCCGTTGGACATCAACCTAATACCCAGCTTTTCGAGAAACAACTCGACATGCGCGGCGGGTACATCATCGTCAAGGGAGGCCTCGAGGGCGAGGCGACGTCCACGAGCATCCCGGGGGTCTTCGCAGCAGGGGACGTCGCCGATCACGTCTATCGCCAGGCGGTGACTTCCGCGGGCACCGGCTGCATGGCGGCGCTCGATGCGGACAAATATCTGGAGCGGGTCGAGATCAAGCCCCGAGCCGAGCCGCTCGCCGCTCACGCGTGACCAATCCGCGTGTGCGTTTGCTGAAGAGCATCGCCGATATCGACGCGGCGAGTTGGAACGCCCTTGCGGGATCGGTTCAACCTTTCGTGAGGCATGAGTTCCTGCTCGCCCTCGAAGCTTCGGGCTGCGCGGTCCCCCGCACGGGATGGACGGCACGCCACCTGTTGCTCGAGGACTCGCGCGGGCGCCTCGTGGGCGCCATGCCGCTCTATCGCAAGGGGCATTCGCGCGGCGAGTTCGTTTTTGATTTTTCCTGGGCGAATGCCTACTCGCAGCATGGCCTTAACTACTATCCGAAGCTCCTCACCGCCATCCCCTTTACTCCGGTCGCCGGCCCACGCCTGTTGGTGGGTCCCGGTCCGGACACATCTGCCGTGACCGCCGCGCTGGTCCAGGCGGCGGCCGACTACGCTCGGTCCGAGGGTCTCTCCTCCTGGCATGTCTTGTTTCCCGGCGACGAAAATCTGGAGTCACTCAAGCGGGCGGGGCTGATCGAACGGCGGGACTGCCAGTTTCATTGGTTCAATCAGAGTTACGGCTCCTTCGAGGCCTTCTTGGCCGGATTCACCGCGGAGAAGCGCAAGAAGGCGAAACGCGAGCGGCGGCGCGTCGCCGAGGCGGGCATAAAATTCGACACGCGGCTGGGCGGCGAGATGGACGACGCCCTGTGGCACACGGTGTATGGGTTCTATGCGGACACCTTCCACCGTCACGGGCACGATCCCTATCTGAACCTGGATTTTTTCAAGCGAATTGCCGCGACGATGCCGGATCAGCTCATGCTGAAAATAGCCCGGTACGGCGCCCAGCCCATCGCGGTGGCCATTTTCTTCGTGGGCGAAGACGCGCTGTTCGGCCGCTATTGGGGCGCGGGCGGCAGCTTTCACAGCCTGCATTTCGAGACTTGTTATTACCAAGGGATCGAGTACTGCATCGAACACGGGTTGCGGCGATTCGAGCCGGGAACTCAGGGAGAGCACAAGGTGCCGCGTGGCTTCGTTCCGACGCTCACCGGTTCCATGCACGACATCGTCGATCCGCGGTTCTCGGCCGCCATCCGCGACTTTGCGCAACGCGAGGCTCGCGGAGTCGATCACTACGCCGCCGCCGTGGCCGAACACGTTCCCTACCATCGCGCCCCCGATGAGGAATTGCAGCTCTGAGCAGACTCGTCTGGCTGGGCGAACATACCGAGCCGGACTGGTTCCCGCCCGTCGATCAAGCTCTGCGGGATCCGCCCGGGCTGCTGGCCGCGGGGGGCGATCTGGATCCCGCGCGCCTGCTCGCGGCATATGAGCGCGGCATCTTTCCTTGGTACTCGGCGCAGCAACCCATCCTGTGGTGGTGTCCCGACCCGCGCATGGTGCTATTTCCGGGCGAATTCAACGTCTCACGCAGCTTGCGCAAGACGCTCAAGAACGGTCCGTACAAAACGCGGGTGGATCACGCGTTCGGCGCGACCATCCGGGAATGTGCGGCGCCGCGCCGCTCGGGACCGGAGACCTGGCTCAACACCGATATGATTCGCGCCTATGAGCGCCTATTTGAATTGGGGTTCGGGCATTCCATCGAAACCTACCTGGGAAATCGCCTCGTCGGAGGCTTGTACGGAATCCGGCTGGGGGGAATGTTCTTCGGCGAATCCATGTTCAGCCGAGAGAACGATGCCTCAAAAGTGGCCATGGCACGGCTGGTGGATGAATGCCGTCTGCGCGACATTCAGGTCATCGATTGTCAGGTGGCAAGTTCGCACCTCGCCAGCCTCGGCGCGCGTGAGGTCTCGCGCGCCGAATTCGTTGCGCTGCTTCGCCGGCATTCGCGGCGCGCCCCGAGCGACCGGTGGATAGAAACTTTGCCCATGCCGCCGCCGGCATGCGCGCCGTAAAATTGCATTACCAGGGGGCTTTATGCACAATGCGCCCGGCTTATCGCATCCCTACGTACACAAGGACGCATGTCAAAAGAAGAGGCAATCCAATTCGAGGGCGAGGTCGTCGAGACCCTGCCCAATACGACGTTTCGCGTCAAACTCAAGACCGGTCATGTCGTTACGGCCCATATCTCGGGCAAAATGCGTAAAAATTACATTCGAATCTTGACGGGCGATCAAGTCACGGTGGAAATGACTCCGTACGACCTGACCAAGGGTCGTATCGTTTATCGCGGCCGCTGATAAAGCGGCCGCTGATAAAGAAGTCCCCGCCCCCTAGCTCTCGTGCGACAGGAGCGCGGGGACCTCGGCAGCCCGCGTTTCGAGTTTCAACTTGTCGCCGTCCTCGCTCACGGTAACTTCCACGTGTCCGCCGTTGACGAGCTTGCCGAACAATAATTCCTCCGCAAGCGGCCGTTTGATGAACTCTTGGATGATGCGTGCCATGGGCCTCGCTCCCATCTTCGGATCGTAGCCCTTCTTGGCAATCCACCGTCGTGCGGGTTCATCAACGGATATCGACACGCGCTTCTGTTCCAGCTGCGCCTCGGCCTCGACCAGCAGTTTGTCCACCACCCGCTCGATCGTGTCCTGATCGAGACCGGCGAACTGCACGACCGCATCCAAGCGATTGCGGAATTCCGGTGAGAACAAGCGGCGAATCGCCTCCATGCCGTCGGACGTGGTGTCGGACTGCGTGAATCCGATGCTGGGACGGCTCATTTCGAACGCGCCCGCGTTGGTGGTCATGACGATGATCACATGACGGAAGTCCGCCTTGCGGCCGTTATTGTCGGTCAGCGTGCCGTGGTCCATGACCTGCAGCAGCAAGTTGAACACGTCGGGATGCGCCTTCTCGATCTCGTCGAGCAGCAATACGCTGTGCGGATGCTTCGCAATCGCCTCGGTGAGGAGCCCGCCCTGATCGAAACCCACGTAGCCGGGAGGCGCCCCAATGAGCCTCGAGACCGTGTGGCGTTCCATGTACTCCGACATGTCGAAGCGCACGAATTCCACGCCCATGGCGATGGCCAATTGCCGCGTCACCTCGGTCTTGCCGACGCCCGTGGGCCCCGAAAACAGGAAAGATCCGACCGGTTTGCGATGGTCGCCCAATCCGGACCGCGACATCTTGATTGCGGCTGACAATGCCTCGATCGCCTTGTCCTGCCCGAAGATGGTCAATTTCAAATTCCGCTCTAGGTTCTTGAGGACATCGCGGTCGGACAGGGAAACGTTTTTCGGCGGTATCCGCGCAATGCGGGCCACGACATTCTCGATCTGGCTGACAGTCACGGAAGCCTCGCGGCTCTCCACGGGTTTCAGCCGCAGGTTGGCGCCCGCTTCGTCGACCACATCGATGGCCTTGTCCGGCATGTGCCGGTCGTTGATGTGACGCGCCGCGAGTTCGGCGGCGGCCTGCAAGGCGTCGTCTTCGTATTTGACGCCATGATGCTCTTCATAGCGGGTCTTCAGGCCGCGCAGAATGTCCACCGTGTCCTGAACCGACGGCTCCGTGATGTCGATCTTCTGAAATCGCCGCGCCAGTGCGTGATCCTTTTCGAATATTCCGCGATACTCGTTATAGGTGGTGGATCCGATGCACCGCAGCTCGCCGTTCGCCAGCGCCGGCTTGATGAGATTCGAAGCATCCATCACGCCGCCGGACGCAGCGCCGGCGCCGATGACGGTGTGGATCTCGTCAATGAACAGGATCGCGCCCGGTTGCTTCTTGACCTCGGCGAGAACCGCCTTCAGGCGCTTCTCGAAGTCGCCGCGGTACTTGGTGCCGGCCACCAGGGAACCCATGTCCAGCGAATAAATAGTGGCGTCGAGTAGAACGTCCGGAACCTCGTTTTCGACGATCATGCGGGCCAAACCCTCCGCAATCGCTGTTTTTCCCACACCGGCTTCGCCCACGTACAGGGGATTATTCTTGCGGCGGCGGCACAGTATCTCGATGGTCCGCTCTACCTCGAGCTTGCGCCCGATGAGGGGGTCGATCTTGCCCTTGCGTGCGGCGTCATTGAGATTCGTGGCGTACTTCTCGAGAGCATTGCCCCCGCTCTCGCCGTCGCGCTCGGCGTCGCCGGAGGAACCGCCCTCCTCCCGTTCACTTCGTTCCTCGCCGCCCGCCTTGGATAGGCCGTGCGCGATGAAATTGACCACATCGAGACGCGACACGTCTTGCATGCTCAATAGATAGGCGGCATGCGACTGCTTCTCGCTGAAGATCGCGACCAGGACGTTCGCCACGGTCACTTCCTTCTTACCGCTCGATTGGACGTGAAACACCGCCCGCTGCAGCACACGTTGGAACCCCAGCGTCGGCTGCACATCGCGGTCCTCGCCCGCCGGCAGTCGCGGCGTGGTTTGATCGATGAACTGTTTCAGCTCGGTCTTGAGCTTGGGCGTATCCGCGCCGCAGGACTTCAAGACCTCCCTCACCTTGGGGGTATCGACGATCGCGAGCAGAAGATGCTCCACGGTCATGAATTCATGCCGTGCTTCCCGTGCACTGGCGAACGCATCATTCAAGCAAAATTCGAGTTCTTGACTAAGCACAGGTTATGCCTCTTCTAGCGTTGCCATCAGCGGATGCTGATGTTGTCGCGCATACGCGATCACTTGAGCCACCTTGGTCTCTGCGATTTCATAAGTAAATACCCCACATACCCCCTTGCCCTTGGTATGAACCTCGAGCATAACGCGAGTTGCCTTGGTGCGGTCCATCGCAAAGAAGCGTTGCAGGATGTCGACGACGAATTCCATGGGAGTGTAGTCGTCATTGATGAGGACCACCTGATAGAGTGGAGGGCGCTTGAGCCGGGGCGCCGATTCCTCAACGACCAAACCTGTACCGTCCCGACCTCGTTCGATGTCACTCATGTATGAATAGTTTATAGGGTGGGTTATCGCGGTTTACAAGCCGTCCAAGCAAATCGCAGGGCCAAACGCCAATGTCGCCGATCAGTGTCACTTTATTTTCACAAGCAAAAACAAATGCTTGAGCGGGCCGGCGCATAGCCCGTATGATCGCCCCACCCAAGGCACCCATGGTGCGCGCGGTCTGGCTGACGCATGAGCTACCCCTAAGGCGCCAACGAACATCCCATGCTTGATACACGAACAAATCAGTGGCTGGCCCGTCTGCAAGGCAATGGCCCTACGTATGTATCGCTCATCCTTGCCGCCTTGATCGCCATAGAGCTGGCCCGGGTGGCCATTTCCCTCCTAGGCGGTCCGGTCAAAACCCCGCAACCGGTCGTAAACAGGCCAGCGGCCCCGCACGCCCGTTCCGGGGTCGACGCACAAAGGGTGGTTTCGGCGCATCTATTCGGAATAGCGGCGGTCGAGCCTGGCGCGCAGGACCCAGCCGATGCGCCTCTCAGCAGCGCAAATCTGGTGCTGGCGGGCACGATTGCAAGCCAGGATCCCAAGCACGGAGTGGCAATCATCAGCGACGGCGGCCCATCGAAGGTGTTTTCGGTGGGCGATAACGTGAGCGGAGCCACCTTGCACTCGGTTTACCTCGACCACGTGATCCTGGATCGTGCCGGGGTCCTGGAAACCCTGATACTGCCGCGACAGCTGGCCGGGAACCGCCCAACGGCGGCCGCCCGCAGGCCCGGCGGCGGCGACACTCGTACCGTCGCGGCCGTCGACAACATTCGGCGGCTGGTTCAGCAGGATCCGGGCATCCTGGACCAAGTCATGCGCACCGTGGCGTCCTACGACAATGCGGCCGGGAAGCTGCGCGGATTCCGCGCCTACCCGGGCAGAAACCGTGCCATCTTCAATAGACTGGGTTTAAAACCCGGGGACTTGGTCACGGCAATCAATGGGACGGTGTTGGACGATCCTCAACATAGTCAGGAAGTATTCAACACCATTCAAAGCTCGGATCACGTCACCGTGACGGTCGAGCGCGGCGGTCAGAAACAGGATATTACCCTCAACATCGCCCAAGTGGCCGCGCAGGCCACCAAGGACTTGGAAGGAGAAGCTGCTCCGGCGTCGTCACTTCCGGGCGGGGTGCCTCCCCCAGGGGCAGCGCCTCCGAACAACAGCAATGAGAATCCCAATGAACAGTAGCGCCAAACCGCAAGACAGACTCCGAACGGGCACCGTGTGCGCAGTCGCGGTGTTGCTCGTCGCGATGTCTTCTGGAGCGGCAGCCGCGCCGCCCACCCGATCGACGGACGGGGCCACCATCACCCCGAATTATAAAGACGCCGACTTGAGCCAGATCATCCAGGCAGTAAGCGAGGTCACCGGCAAGAATTTCATCATCGACCCCCGCGTCAACGCCAAAGTCACGATGTTGTCGGCGACCCCCATGTCGCCGGCAGCGTTCTATGAAGCCTTTCTCGCCGTTCTGCAGGTCTATGGTTATGTGGCCGTGCCCGCCGGCAAGGTCATCAAGATCATCCCCAACAACGATGCGAGGCAGCTGCCCTCGATCGACCTGCCGAACGACGTCAGTTCGACCTCGGATGAAATCGTCACCCAGATCATCACGATGAAGAATGTGAGCGCGGCGCAGCTCGTGCCGTTGCTGCGGCCCCTGATCCCCCAGCAGGGGCACCTCGCGGCCTACCCGAGCGGCAACATGCTCATCATCTCGGATCGCGCCAGCAACGTGAACCGCATCATGAAAATCATCGCGCGCATGGATGAGAGCGGCGACGAACCCGTGGAGGTGATTTCGCTGCACAATGCGAGTGCAACCGACCTGGTCCGAACCGTCAACCAGTTGAGCCAGGGTCAGGCCTCCGAAGGCGCCGGCTCGCCGGTCAAGATCGTGGCCGATGAACGCACCAACAGCGTCCTCGTGAGCGGGGAGAAATCGCTGCGTCTGAAGATCAAGGCGCTGATCGTCAACTTGGACACGCCGATGCAGAGCGGCGGGGACACGCAGGTCCGGTATCTGCGCTATGCCGACGCCGAAAAGATTGCGGACAAGTTGAAGGGTCAGGCCAGCGCCTCGGCCAAGGCCCAGGGCGGTCCGCAGGCCGGCGCCGCGGCCGGTGGCGGCGGCGGAGGAGCCAACGTCGATGCCAGCGTGACCATCTGGGCCGACGTGGCCACCAACGCGCTCGTCATGACGGCGCCGCCGAAAATCATGAAATCGTTGATGGCGGTGATCGACAAGCTCGACATCCGGCGAGCCCAGGTGCAAGTCGAGGCGCTCATCGTCGAGGTGGATGTCAATAAGAGCTCCAATCTCGGCGTGCAATGGATCCTGTACGGACAGGGCGGCAGCACCGTACCGGCGGCCGTGACCAATTTTCCGGGTTCCGGAAGCGGCATCGTGAACCTCGCGGCGGCCGCCCTGGGCGGGACTACCTCGACGACCACCGGGACCACTGGGACCACCGGGGTCGGTGGCGTAGCGGGGGCCGTCTCGGCCCTCACCACCGGCGCAACTCTGGCGATCGGGCGTTACAACCCCACCTCCGGCACGAATTTCGCCGCCATCGTCCAGGCGCTGCGCAGCGATGGGTCGAGCAACATCATTTCGACTCCGTCGCTCATCACCATGAACAACGAGGAAGCCGAGGTCAAAGTCACGCAAGAGATCCCTTTGATCACGGGCTCATACTCGAATAGCCAGACCAGCGTGTCGGGCACCACCAGCCCGTTTACCACCATCCAGCGCGAGGAAGTGGGCACCATATTGAAGGTGACGCCGCATATCAATGAAGGCAATTCCGTCCAGCTGAAGATCGAGCAGGAAGACTCCTCGCCGGGCGCAAAGCTGACCGATTCGGCCGACATCTCGACCAACAAGCGCTCGATAAAGACGACGGTGTTGATCGAAGACGGCGGCATCATCGTGTTGGGCGGACTGATGTCCGACACCGTCACCCAGAGCGAGGATCGCGTTCCCGTGCTTGGTGCCATTCCGCTTCTGGGCAACCTCTTCAAATCACGCAGCGGGTCGCGCCAGAAGAAGAATCTCCTGGTGTTCATCCGGCCCAAGATCCTGCGCGATGCAGACGCGACCGAGGCCACCAGCCAGGGGAAATACGATGAGGTTCGGCAAGAGGAGAAGAAGCTCGGAGAGCACGGGCATATCAATCTGTTGCCGGGTGAAAAGCAGCCCGTCATCCCGGTGATTCCGCCGAAGTCCTCGCTGCCGCCGCCTTCGCCCTCGGACATCACCAATCCCGCGGGCGCGACCCCGAACCCCCCGCCGCCCCAAACCACGGCGCCGCCGACGAATGATGCGCCTCCACCGGCCTCCCCACCAACGGGTGCACCTTGAACGCGGAAATTCAAGGCCCGCTCCAGCGCAAGCTCTCGTTTCCCTTCGCGAAGCGGCACGGTGTGCTGGTGCGAGGCATCGCCAACGACGTGGCCGACACTGTCTGCCGCCCCGGCGTCACGCCCCAGGCGCTCGCGGAGGTGCGGCGGTTCATCGGCGTGCCGCTGAAGCTGGAACGCGTGTCCAGCGATGCCTTCGACTCGATGCTGCGCATTGCGTACGAGGCCGGTTCGGGTGCTGCGATGCAGATGTTGGAAGGCTTGGACGACAATACCGACCTCGCCCACCTGGCCGAGGACATTCCCGAGTCCTCGGATCTGCTCGAAAGCGACGACGAAGCGCCCATCATTCGGCTGATCAACGCGTTGCTCACGCAGGCCGTGAAGGAAAACGCGTCGGACATCCACATCGAGCCCTACGAGAATCGGCTGGTGATCCGGTTCCGCGTCGACGGCGTGTTGCGTGAAGTGCTCCAGACGAAACGCGCCGTGGCGCCGCTCGTGGTCTCCCGCATCAAGGTCATGTCGAAGCTCGATATCGCGGAGCGGCGCCTGCCGCAGGACGGCAGAATCTCCTTGCGCATCGCCGGCCGTGCCGTCGACGTGCGCGTCTCCACCTTACCGTCGGGGCACGGTGAGCGCGTGGTGCTGCGATTGCTCGACAAGCAAGCCGGGCGCATCGAACTCACCTCTCTCGGCATGGACGCGCGCACCCAGGCCACGATGGATGAAATCATTCACAAACCTCACGGGATCATCCTGGTGACCGGTCCAACCGGATCCGGCAAGACCACCACGCTGTATGCCGCGCTCGAACGCATCAACGACAACACCCGAAACGTCATGACCGTCGAGGATCCGATCGAGTACTACATCGACGGCATCGGGCAGACCCAGGTCAACACGAAAGTGGAAATGACGTTCGCGCGGGGCCTGCGCGCCATTCTGCGCCAGGACCCCGACGTGGTCATGGTCGGTGAAATCCGGGATCTCGAGACCGCGCAAATCGCGGTGCAAGCCAGCTTGACTGGTCACCTTGTACTCTCCACGCTGCATACCAATACCGCGGTGGGCGCGGTCACGCGCTTGCGCGACATGGGAATCGAGCCGTTCCTCCTGTCCTCGAGTTTGATCGGCGTGCTGGCGCAACGCCTGGTCCGCGTGCTCAACCCTGAATCGCGAGAACCGTTCATGGCCGGCGAATACGAACGCCGCTTGCTGAATCTCGACCCGAAGGGGCCACCGGCACAGCTCTACCGCCCCAGCAGCGAGCCCGGGACCGGATATAGGGGTCGCACCGGCATCTATGAATTGATTGCCGTCGATGACCATATGCGAACCATGATCCACGACGGCTCGTCGGAACAGGATCTCGAGCGATACGCCCGCACCGCGAGTCCGGGCATCCGCGACGATGGCCGACGAAAGGTGATGGCGGGCGAAACCACGCTCGAGGAAGTCTTGCGCGTTACTCGCGAAGACTAGGAGCTGCCAATGGGTGCGTTCGAATACACGGCGCTCGATGCGCAAGGCCGTGAACGCAAGGGCCTGATCGAAGGCGATACCCCGAAGCACGTCCGGCAGCTGCTACGCGAAAAGCATTTGCTGCCGATGGACATCCAGGAGACGGCGGAGCGCGAGCTCAAGCAGAGCCGGCGCCGCGGGTTCATGCGCCGCGGCCTTTCCACGCTGGATTTGGCCCTGCTCACCCGACAATTGGCAACTCTGCTGCGCTCCGGGTTGCCGCTCGAGGAGTCGTTGCAGGCGGTCGCCGAACAGACCGAGAAGCCGCGTGTTCAGAGAATCATCCTCGGCGTTCGAGGCAAGGTCGTGGAGGGCCACCCGCTGGCGGACGGCCTCCGCGATTTCCCGCAAGCGTTCCCGGAGATCTATCGAGCGACCGTCTCTGCCGGCGAGCAATCCGGCAAACTGGATTCGGTGCTGGAAAGACTCTCGGACTACACCGAGTCCCGCCAGGTCATGGGCCAACAGGTGAGCAACGCCCTGGTCTATCCCATCGTGCTGATGGTGCTGTCATTCGCAATCGTGTCGTTCTTGCTGGCTTACGTCGTCCCACAGGTGGTTGCGGTCTTCGAATCCGGCCATCAGGAATTGCCGCTCGCCACGCGCATTCTGATCGGCATGAGCGATTTCGTGCGGCATTACTGGTTCTATGGGCTGATCCTGGCCGCGGCAGCGGGCTGGGGATTTCTGCGCTGGCTGCGGGCGCCGGAGGCACGACTACGATTCGATGCTTTCCTGCTCCGGGTGCCGCTGGCGGGCAAATTGATCCGCGGAGTGAACACGGCGCGTTTCGCCCGCACCTTCAGCATCCTGACGGCGAGCGCGGTTCCTGTGCTCGAGGCGTTGCGGATCTCGGCTGAAGTCGTCAACAATCTGCCGATGAAAAAGGCGGTGGAGGATGCGGCGCTGCGCGTACGCGAGGGCGCGCCCATCGGCAAGTCCCTTGCGGCCAGAAAGCTGTTCCCCCCCATGATGATTCACCTCATCAGCAGCGGCGAGAGCAGCGGCGAACTGGAAAAGATGCTCGAACGTGCGGCATCCAACCAGGAACGTGAGATGGACAGTCTGCTCTCGACCATGACCAACCTGTTGGGGCCGTTCATGGTGGTATTCATGGGCGCCGTCGTCATGTTCATCGTTATTGCGCTGTTGCTGCCGATTTTTCAACTCAATGACCTGGTCAAATAGAGCACGGCATGCAATGAGTGTGCGGCAGGGTATTGCGCGCCGGGCGCATTTCCGTTTATAAACCGCGCGTGTGAGTTCACTGGTGAAGCGCGAGCTTCGGTGGCATGAGCGAAAAACCCGAATCAGACGAGTTCGAGGAAGAAGACGCAGAAGACGCGGCGCCGGGCGGTGATGATGTGGACGTGGATCACATCATGCGGGACGTCGAGTCACAGCGCCGCCGCGCCCCGAAGGGCGCAGAGCCGGCGTGGCGGCGTCTGGAACGGGTGATGGAAGAGCGCCGCACGGCCGAACTGCTGAGCGACTTCGACGATTACAAGATCGACGATGCCGGGGGGGCGGACGGAGCCGACGGCGAAGAGTCGGACAAGGCCACCGGCAGAAAGAAGCATAAAAAACGAGGCCACTGACGGCCGAATGAGCGCAGCCCGTCAGTTGCACTGCGCCGGCCGCATCGTTCAAATTTCATTGCGTTTCGCGAACTGGCTGATGTGATCGCCGGCACGGAATGCGAGCGCCTGAATGGTCATTGTCGGCTGGCCCCGCCCCGACGTGACGAAACTGGATCCATCGCAGAGAAACAGGTTCGGAACATCATGCGTCCGATGGTACTTGTCGACGACTGAAGTCTTCGGATCGTCGCCCATCCGGCACGTCCCGAGCAGATGAGCACCGCCGGAATTCTCCCCCACTTGGTCACGCCAGAGCTTTTGCGCGCCGGCGGCCTCCATGATTTCGTAGGACCGGTCCTGCAGGAACTTCGCCATCGCCAGGTCGTCCGGGTGATCCTTGTATGTGACTCTGATGGCGGGAATGCCCCATGCGTCCTTCACGGAAGGGTCAAGGCTCACGCTATTGGTTTCGAGCGCCAGCGAGGTGCAATGCCCCGTGGACATCGTAGACCGCGGGAATGCCTCCAGCCGCGACTTGAACTCGTTACCCCAGGTGGGCAGATCACCACCCGCGGCCATGGCCCACAGGCCCGGCTGGGGGTTGATGCGGGCGTCGATGCCGCCGCCGCCGTAGAACCCGCGTTTCGGATCGGCTTCGTAGAAGTCGTGGAGAATGCGCGTGACCTGGACGCTCTTGTAGTCATTGATCTCGTGTTCGAAGACGGCGTGCACGCCGGCCCCCTGGTTGAACATGAGGTGCTTGCCCACCATCCCGCTCGAGTTGGCGAGCCCGTGAGGGAATCGACTGCTGGTGGAATTGAGCAACAGCCGGGCTGTTTCAGCGCCGTTCGCAGAGAGCACCACGGCGCGCGCCTTTTGAAAGTGTTCTCTCTTGTCGGCGTCAAAGTAGTGCACCCCCGTGGTGCGCCCCGCAGCATCCGTTTCCACGCGAAATACGTAGCTGGCGGCGCGTACTTCGCATCGTCCCGTGGCCTCCGCCTCGGGAATCATCGTGAACAACGTCGAGGACTTGGCGCGCGCTTCGCAACCAAAACCCATGCAGAAACCGCAATGCACACAGCCGGGGCGGCCGCGGAACGGCTGCGAAGCAATGGCCATCGGCGCCGGGAAGGGGTGCAGCCCGAGTTTACGCGCGCCGATTTCCATGAGCACGCCGGAGGACTTAACCGGCAGCGGCGGCATCGGATAAGGTCTGCTGCGCGGCGGATCGAACGGGCTCGCATTCGCGAGTCCCGAGACGCCGACCTCCCATTCGACTTTGGTGTAGTACGGCTCGAGTTCCTGATAGCTGATCGGCCAGTCGGCAAATGCCGTGCCGGCAATGCTCCCGTAGACGCTCCGCTCGTGGAAGTCGATTTCGTGAAAGCGCCAAAAATTTGCGGTGTAGTGATTGCTGCTGCCGCCCACCATGCGGGCATACATGAGGGGGTTGGGCCCACGCGGCAACGCCGCAATCTCGGCCGGAACCTTGCGAAAGGTCTGCGGACTGGTTTTTGGATCGCTCGTAATGCCGCTGAGGAACCAGTATTTGAGTTCGTCATGTTCGAAATCCCCCGGCGACAGCCGCGGACCCTGCTCGAATACCAGGACGGTGAGGCCCGCCTGGGACAGTTCGCGGGCAATCACGCCGCCCGCCGCACCCGACCCGACCACGACGAAATCCACCGCTTCGTTGGGTTTGAATCTTCGCATCGTCACGCCGGCCTTTCCGTATAGGGCACGAATCCGGTGTAAATCGCATCGTAGTGACCGAACGGCGGCGTGAAGGCGTGACGATCTTCGAAGCCCATCATTTTCCAGCCGACCCCTTCCGTGTTGCCGCCGTATTTGGGCGAGGAGAACATGCCGAGGACCGTCAGTACGCGTGCGGTTTCGAAGAACGGCGTTCGGTCGACCGTCTTTAAGAAAGCGATTTGGGTACCCGGAGCGGTGGCCGCGAACGAGGTTGCGTCCGGATGAAGGGCGTGGAACTTCGACTGGAAGTCGGCGAGACCGGCTCTAAACTCCGTCGACCAGGCGGCAAAGAATGTCGACATGGCGCGATCGATGAAATAGACGGCGTGCGCCTCGCGTGCGCCGGGCGTCGCTCCGCTCGGCACGATTTGGGCCGCGATCGCATCTACATCCTTGGATTCGGATTCGCTCAAGAATTGAAACCCTTTCCACGCCGGCGCCGCAGCGACATCAGCAGCCGCCATGTCCGCCGCGTCATGCGCCGCCGCGGTGATCGCGGCCCATTGCGTGCCCAGCCACGCCGTGGTGAACAGACTGCCCGTCGATAGCAGGAACGAGCGCCGCGAAGTGCCCGCCGGATCATCGGTGTGTTGCATAAGTTTCCCCGTCATTGTCAAATCTCGTTACGCTTGGCGAACTGTCCGATGTGATCGGCGGCACGGAATGCCAACGCCTGTATCGTCATCGTCGGCTGACCCCGGCCCGACGTTACGAAGCTCGATCCATCGCACAGGAAAAGGTTCGGCACATCGTGCGTGCGATGATATTTGTCCACCACGGAACTCGCGGGGTCGTCTCCCATGCGGCACGTGCCCAAGAGGTGCACGCTCGCGCGCCGGGGTTGCGCATCGGTTTTCCATACCCGCTTGGCGCCCGCGGCCTGCATGATGTCGTAAGCCCGGTCCCGCAGAAACGACGCGGTGGCTAGGTCATCCGGATGATCCTTGTAGGTGACGCGTATGGCCGGAATTCCCCACGCATCCTTGAGTGTCGGATCGATGCTGACACTGTTGGTCTCCACGGCAAGCGACGTGCAATGCGCCGACGAGAGCATCGAGCGCCGGAATCCTTCCAGCCTGTCCTTGAAGTCGGCACCCCACCGCGGAAGATCGCCACCCGAGGCGAGCGCCCACCCGATGGGTTGGCTTCCCATGCGGGCATCGATTCCGCCGCCGCCGTAGAAGCCGCGCTTGGGATCGGAATCGTAGAAGTCGTGCAATATCCGCGTCACCTGTACGCTCTTGTATTCGTTCAATTCGTGCTCGAACTCGGCGTGGACTCCGGCCCCTTGGTTGAACATCAGATACTTGCCGACCAAGCCGCTGGTATTTGCGAGCCCATGCGGGAAGCGTGCGCTCGAAGAATTGAGCAGCAGACGGGGCGTTTCCGCGCCGTTCGCACAGAGCACGACCGACCTCGCCTTCTGAAAATGTTCCCTTTTCTCGCCGTCAAAATAGGTGACGCCGGTGGTGCGCCCCTTCGCGTTTGTTTCGACCCTGAACACATAACTTCCCGGCCTGACTTCGCATCGGCCCGTCGCTTCCGCTTCGGGGATCATCGTGTACAGCGACGACGACTTCGCCATGACCTCGCATCCGAACCCGATACAGAATCCGCAATGGGCACAGCCCGGGCGTCCGCGATAGAACTGCGAGTTGATCGCCATCGGCGCCGGAAACGGATGCAAGCCCAGTTTGCGGGCGCCGCTCTCGAACAGGACACCCGAGGACTTCACCGGCAAGGGCGGCATGGGATACGCCTTGCTGCGAGGCGGATCGAACGGACTGGCGTTTGCAAGGCCGGAGACACCCACTTCCCATTCCACCTTTGCGTAATAGGGCTCGAGTTCCCGATAGCTGATCGGCCAATCGCTGAATCCCGTTCCGGCGATGCCGCCCAGGATGCTTCGTTCGTGGAAGTCGATCTCGTGAAAACGCCAGAAGTTCGCGGTGAAATGCGTGCTGCTGCCGCCGACCATCCGGGCGTAGACCAGCGAGTTGCCCAATCGCGGTTGTCTGGCCGTGGCGTTCGGATCGTCGCGAAACGTCTGGGGACTCAGGGCGGGATCATTCGTGATTCCGTTCAGAAAATTGTATTTGAATTCGTCGTGTTCGAAATCACCCGGACCGAAACGCGGACCCTGTTCGAGTACCAGGACGGTGGAGCCCGCGAGCGACAGTTCCCGCGCCATCACGCCGCCCGAGGCGCCCGAGCCTACGACGACGAAGTCGACTGCTTCGTTGGCTTTGAAGATTCGTCCGGACACGAGACGATGGTGCACGTGAATCCATTGCCCCGTCAAGACGGCGTGCGGCGCGCACGATTGCGAAGCGCGGATCCAAAATCTTGCACTGTTTGGGAGCCTCCATCGCTGCCGCCCTGCTCTACCGTCATCTGGCGCCGGCTATTGTCCCGTCTTGAACTTTTGCCATAGTCGGGTGATGGTGCGCGACTGCTCGGGCGAGACTTCCGTTTGCACAAACAGTCGTCGCCGCCCTTCGGCCGTCGGATAGATGGCCTCGTTAGAGGCAATTGATGGGTCCAGAAAGGGCATTGCGGCTGAATTCGCGTTCGCAAAACCAATAAAGTTGGTGACATCTGCAATGACTTTGGGCTCCATCAGATAGTTGATCAACTGATACGCATTCGCGATGTGCGGTGCATCGTGCGGAACGGCCAATAAATCGAACCACAACAACGATCCTTCTTGCGGAATCAGATAGGCCAGTTGAATGCCATTCTTGGCTTCCTGTGCGCGTCTACTTGCTTGCACGAAGTCTCCGTTATAAGTGAGTGCGATGCAGATATCACCGTTGGCCAATGCCTCGATATCGCTCGACGTATCGATGTTGCGCACATAGGGTCGCACTGCAAGTAGTAGTCTTTCGACCTCGGTGAAGTCTTGCTCTCTTACAGTGTGGGGATCCTTTCGCAGATAATTCAATGCGAGTTGAACGATTCCGACGGGATCGTCTATGAAGTTGATGCCGCAGGTTGCCAGTTTCGCCGCCATCGCGGGGTCAAATATCAGACGCCAGCTGGTGAGCGGGACCTTGGGAAGAAGTTTTATAACCGCATTCTTGTTCATGACGATGCCGTAAGTGCCCCACGCATATACAAGGCTGTGGGCATTATCGGGATCACTGGCTGATGCGCTGGAGAGAATGGCGGCGTCGAGGTGGGCGGCATTGGGGATCTGGGTGCGATCGAGCGGCAGGTAGGCGCCACTGGCAATTTGCCTCTTGAAGGTACCGCTGGTCGGGAGCGCGACATCATAGCCGCTATGCCCCGCCAGCATCCGGGCCTCGAGAGTTTCGTTATTGTCGAAATAGGAGATGTGCACCTTGATACCGGTTTTGGCCTCAAATTTCGCGATCGTGTCTGGCGCCAGGTAGTCCGACACGAAGTAAAGGTTGACGACCTTATCATCAGTGTTGGAGTCGATCTGCTGGGACTGTGGCGCTGGGGAGTTAGAGCGTCCGCAGCTTATCAACAGGGAGGTGGAGACGCAGAGAGTCGCGATAGCAATCGATCTGGTGCTGACCATTCTCCATCCTTGATGCGGCGCTGGTGTAGGGCACTCCTTGCCCGACAGTATTACCATTGCTGCGCGGATTAACCAGCCACCTTCGGCTCGCATCCTCATCCTTCCTTGCAGAGAGTCAACGCCGCTCACAGGAATACTCAGACAGGCTCCCGCATTGGCGCCAGTTCATCGTTCCTCCGTGGAGAAGTCAGGATAGCGGAACGGGGAGAGGTAGGCGAGACCACAAACCGCGACTGCGATCACCGAACCGGCGGCTCAAGCCTGGCAAATTGGCCCTATTCGCGGTCGGTAACCCCCGGCCGCCGACCCGCGTCAGGACGACTGAGGTGACCCATGAATCGAAGTGAGGGTTCCAAACCGCTTGTCAGTGAGCCTCTCCCGGACGCTCCATGGCCCGTTACAGCACGGAATCTGCTGTCTCCGCGAGAACAGTCGCTGTATCAGAGGCTGTTGAGTCTTTATCCCAAGCACCAGGTATTTGTTCAAGTCGCGTTGTCGCAGCTGATTGACGTCGATCGCAATTATCCCGAAAGCGAATCCATTCGGGCTCGATACAAGCAATTGGTGGCGGACTTTGTTTTGTGTCGGTCGGATCTCAGCGTAGTCGCCGTCATTGAGCTCGACGACCGCAGTCATGAGCGACGGGCTCGTCAGGACGCGGATGCGCGGAAGACGAAGGCGTTGGTCGACGCGGGGCTTCGGCTGGTTCGAATTCCCGCGGGTGATCTGCCTTCGGAGGAAGAGCTGCGAGAGATCATCGATGGGGATCGAACGTCGACCAGGGAGAGTTTGGAGATTCCCAAGATGCGCCTTGTTCCGGCGCAGCCGGAGCTTAGGCTGGCGGAGGATTGGGGCAGCGCCCAGACGTATGCTCCTAGGGCGGATCATGAGGGCGCGGCATCGCGGGCCGTAAAGGTTGCGGTTCTGAAGATGGCGCTGGGCGGCGTGGTCCTGGTCTTTGGGTGGGCTGTCTATACACAGCTCGTACCGGTGGTGGTGCAACGAGCCTTTCAGCCGTTAACTGTTCGGCACGTGCCGGCTTCTTCGACGGCGCCACGTTCGTCAGCGGCATTGGCGCCTGTGCGGATTACGGCACTGCCAGTCGTTGCTGGGACGTCTCA
>JAXDQI010000203.1:0-6305 GCA_034667965.1 Gammaproteobacteria bacterium | reverse complement strand
CCGGTGGTCGCCTTGCCGGCCAAATCGGCGGCCAAGGTCACCTCGCCGGTGACGGCCGCACCGGATCCGGCGGCCGGCGATCCCGTCGTCGGAGCCGAAGCGGAGGCGGCCGGCGTCGCCGATTTCGAGTCTCCCGCCAACGAAGGCAGCTGTTTCGCCCGCGCCTTCGCCGCATCGGCCGGGCGGCCGAGAAACTCGAACGACTTTGCCAGCAGCTCCCAGTCATCGGGTGTACCGCCCCCTTTGGCGAGCCGCGCCTCCAATGCCGCCACGGCTGCGTCCATCGAACCGGCGCCGGGTTTCGCGGTGGCAACCGCTGCCCCGCCCGGACTCGTGGACGGACCGGCGGCGTCGCCAAATACTTTCGCTGCGGTGCCGAAAGCGCCAGGATTCCCGGGGAGATCGCCGGCGGCAGCCGCGGTGGGCGGGGCGGCCGTGTCTGCCATTTCCGGGCGCACCAGCCAAGCATGCGATGCGAAAAATGCGGCTACGATCACGATCGCAACCATCGATCCTTGCCAGGGTGCCGCCGGCAGCGACGCGAAGCGCGGCAGGCGATGCAGCCACGGCGATATCACGACGAGTAGGGCGAGTGTGGTCAGTACCCCGGCAATGAACCAAAATAAAGGCATTAATATCCCTCAAAACGTGTGAATTACCAGCTGACCAGGTCCTCGTTGCGGCGTTATTCTCCTGTCAACGGCCGGAGTGTAATACCGACCGATTGAATGCATGCAATGTGTGCAAAATGCGACACCTTTCGTCCGGTGAGGTAAGTGACCAAACTCACAGATTGATTATGTAACGACGTTTAGCCTGATCCACCTACCTCCCTAACTCGTCGAGCACGTAAAGAATGGATGTTTCGCTGGTCGTTTATGCGGTTCCGATGGTGGCAATCACCGCCGTGTATGTCTGGCGTCAGCGACGCACCTATGAGCGTCACAATCAGACGCTGAAGGACACCGTCGCGGCCGGGATGACTGAGCCGGCCTCGTTGCATCCGCTCATCAACGACAGTAAATGTCTTGGTTGTGGAGCATGTGTGAAGGCCTGCCCGGAAACTTCTCATCATGATGTGCTCGGACTCATCAACGGCAAGGCGGTGCTGATAGGCCCCACCGATTGCATCGGGCACGGGGCATGTAAAACCGCCTGTCCTTTCGATGCGATCACTTTGGTATTCGGCACCGCGCGGCGTGGGCTGGATATACCATTGCTCAAGCCGAACTTCGAGTCGAACGTGCCCGGCATCTACGTGGCGGGCGAATTGGGCGGTATGGGACTCATCAAGAATGCCTTGACGCAAGGTCGGCAAGCGCTCGAGGCGATCGCCAAGGCCGGGGTGAAGCGGCCCGGGGCGCTCGATGTACTCATCGTCGGCGCGGGCCCGGCGGGGCTCGCCGCGTCTCTCGCCGCCAAGCAGATGGGGCTGTCTTACCAGACCGTCGAACAAGAGGCGCTGGGCGGCGCCGTGTTCCAGTATCCGCGGGGCAAGCTGGTCATGACCGCGCCCGTGGATTTGCCCATCGTCGGCAAGGTTCAATTTCGCAATACCTCCAAAGAGGAGTTGCTGAAGTTCTGGAACCAGGCATGCCAGGGGAACGGGCTGCAGATCGGTTACCAGGAACGAGTCGAAAGCATAGAGAACAAGGACGGTGCGTTTCACGTACGTACCGCCAAGAAGCAATATGTCACGTCGACCGTACTGCTGGGAATCGGCCGGCGGGGCACGCCGCGCAAACTCGGCGTTCCGGGCGAAGAGTTGCCGAAGGTCGTCTATCGCCTGATCGATCCCGAACAATACCGTGGTCAGCACGTTCTCGTCGTCGGCGGCGGCGACAGCGCGCTGGAGGCGGCGGCCAGCATCGCCGAGCTGGGCGACACCACGGTGGCGCTCTCGTACCGCGGTGATGCGTTTCAACGCGCCAAGCAGCGCAATCGTCAGCGCGTCGATGAAGCGATCGCAAAAGGCCAGCTGAAAGTGCTTCTGAATTCCCAGGTTCGCGAAATCCGTACCGAGGAAGTGGTATTGAAGCAGGCGGACAAGGAGCTCAAGCTGCGCAACGACGCGGTGATCGTCAGCGCGGGCGGCATCCTGCCGAACGACTTTTTGAAATCGATCGGTATCCAGGTCGAAACGAAATGGGGTACTGAATGACGACTATTTACGGCGCGAGGGCGAGTATTGCGGCACTTTGCTGCGCCATCAGCGTGGCTTCCGGCGCCGTACCCGCCAAACAAGCGAAGCCGCAGGATCCAGTGGAGCCGGCGCGTGCTGCTTTGCGGACGCTGCAGTTCACCAAGGCCATCGCTTTGCTCGATGGCGCCGGCAATGCGGGGAACGCCGATGCTCAGTATTTACTCGCATTGATCTACCTGAATGGCGTCGGCGTCCCGGTTGATCCGGCCCATGGCCGCGCGCTGCTGCAGACGGCTGCCGAGCATGGGCAGGGTGCGGCCGCTTATGTGCTGGCCGGCGAACTCGCGCGCGAGCCGGACGCTCCGCCCGATTCGTGGCGTCAGTGGTTGGACCGTTCCGCGAAGCTGGGTTACTACCGCGCGGTCGAGGCACAGCGCTCCGGCCGGCCTTTGCTCGATCGTGAATCCGTCGGCGCCTCGGATCCGAACTTGCTGACGCCGTGGGTCATGGATTGCGTACGCAAAAACGATGCCGTCGAATTGCGCCGGCTGGGGCCGGTGAGTGCGTCGGTTCGCGATGAGTTCGGGCGCGGTTCCCTGGCCCATGCCGCGGAGGACGGCGCGACCGCCGCGGCCGCGGCGCTCTTGGAAATGGGCGCCGATGCACGCGCGGTGGACAAGGCCGGCACCACGGTGCTGATGATCGCGGCCGAGCGCCCCGATGCGGCGATGATCGATCTACTCCTGAAGCACGGGGCCGATCCGCATGCCGTGGACGTCGAGCATCGCACTGCGCTTTTCTACGCGTCGCGGGCCGATCGCGTCGACAACATCATTGCCCTGCAGCGCGCCGGTGCGGCTCTCGATGTACGGGACAGCCGCGGCTACAACGCGTACGACGCCGCACTGGTGGTGGGCGCTGAAGCTGCGGTGGCCGAACTCGGAAGCTTGGGGTTGCACGCCAATCGAGTCACCGTCGATCCCGCGCGGCAAGGCGGCAAGTTCGATCCGGCGCACCCCGGCGAGATCTACCGCGGCTGGCCGCCTCTCGCGCTCGCGGTAGCCCGCAATGACACTGCCCACGTGCAGCAGCTGCTCGAGGCCGGCGCCGATGCGAATCTGAAGCTGCCGCAGGGCGACCCTCTGTTGCAGGTGGCCGCAGACGCGCACGCACTGCCGAGTATGCAGCTGCTCCTGGCGCGCGGCGCGGACGCCACCGCGACCGATCATTCCGGCCACAGTGCGCTGTGGCTTGCCGCAACGCGTAACGACCTGGGCGTCGTCAAGACGCTGCTGGAGGCCGGCCTACCGCCGGACGCACATGCTCCCACCGAGCAGACGCCTTTCCTCGCAGCGCTGCGCGGGAAACACGCGGAAGTGGCGGAAACATTGCTTGCTGCCGGCGCCAGTATCGAGGCCACCGACGCCCAAGGCCACACTCCGTTGATGCTGGCCTGCGCTGCCGGCGAAGCCGCGCTGGCAAAGGCACTGGTCGAACGCCATGCGCGAATCGACGCCGACGATCACGAGCATCGCACTGCATTGTGGTATGCGGCTGCGTTCGGCTCGGCGGATGAAGTGCATTTGCTATTGTCGGCCGGCGCAAGTTCGAAGGTGGTCGATTCCGACGGCCTCACGTTGCTGCATGCGGCCGCCACCCAGTCCAGCGCCGCCGTCTTCGAGTCCCTGCTGTCGACGGGCGCCCATTTGAACGGACGCGATTCGGCCGGTAATACGCCGTTGTCGATCGCTGCGGCCAAGGGCCATGGCGATGTGGTCAAGGCGCTTCTCGTCCGTTCGCCGGATCTGGACATTCAAAACGCCGCCGGCGACACGGCGTTGATTTCCGCGAGCCGCGGTGGGTACACCGACATCTGTCGCATGCTGCTGGCGGCCGGGGCGAATAAAATGCTGCGCAACGGCGCCGGCGTCACGGCGGGCGATGTCGCCACCGGCCGCGGATTCGACTCGATCTTGAAGGAGTTGGCCGGTAAGGGTTAGCCGAGTCAGTAGGCGTAGAAAGGCCCGGTGAGTGACCCGCTCGTCTTCTTTTCGATGCCGATGTAAACCTTGCGGCCGTAGAAGAAGGGCATGCCCCAGGTGAATCGGGTCGATCCTTGGCCGCCGCCCAGATTGATGAACGCGGTGGCGGTGGCGACGAAGCTGATGTTCGGGTCGGCGATGGCGAACTGCACGGTGTTGGTCGCATTGTGGGGGCCGACGCCCGTGTTGACGGCGGAGACGTTTTGCAGTCCCGATGGCGGGCAGTAGTAGCCCACCCATTGTGTAGTGCTGGGGCACGGCTGCATGCTGGGATCGGCGAAGGCGTAGTCGTCGCTGCCCGAATCGATCAGGGCCGGCAGGACGGTCGTGCCCCCGTTGTAGGTCGCCGTGAAATCGCCGTTGGCATCCGCGCCGAGCACGGTGAGGCCCGTCGCCGGCAGGGCGTTGTCGGTTTGCGTGGCGAGTCCGAATAGGATCTGACCCTGCACGGTCGCATCGCCGTTGGGATTCTGCAAGCCGGGTAAATCAATGATGATGCCGTTGTTGTCCGCAGCGAACAGGGCCACCGGATTCGTGACCTGGCCGGCGAGCGCGATATTCTCGGCGGTGCACACACCGGCCGCGGTGCATCCGTAATAATTATCGAGCGCAGGGGCTGCATTCACGCAGGCCATACCGCAATCCTGCGCGAAGACACCCACGCCGAGGATGCCGTTGGCGCCGAGTTCGGGGACTGCGTTGTGCACCGAGCCGCTGGTAACACAGACCGAGGTGGAGGGCGGCTTGGGGCTGGTGTTGGTGTCGTCCAGCACCTGCACGGGAACCTTGGCCGCAACTTCGCCGGCGAGCGTGACGTCGGCCGGCGCCACCGGTCCCCAGGTCTGACCTCCGGAGAAGGCCGCGCACTCTTGGATGGTTTGGCCCTGGGCATCGGTCGACGGGGTGAGCGTGACGCCGCCCGCGGTGAGTACGGAGCGAACCAGCCGCAGTCCCCAGGAGCCGGTATCGACCAGCACATGATCGATGTTCGCGCACGTGGTGCTGCCGGGAACGCAGACCTTGACCGTCACGTAGGGACGATTGATGGCACCGACGCCGGCCGGTCCGGCATCGACGACCACAGCCAGCGTATTCACCGTCGGCGTCGGGGGGACGGTGCTGGTTGCCGTGCCGTTGCTGCCGCCGATGCAGGCGCACAGCAGGCAGGGCGCCAAGACCACGAGGAGATGAGTGATGCGCATGCCGTCCCTTGCGTCCGTGAAACTCAGCGAAGATCCGCCGCCGACATTCCGGCCGGGATCAGGGCGGGCAGATATGCTCGCCCGGAATACGCGCGCATGTGACCCTCCGACTCGACCACCAAGTCGGACGTGGCGACACGCAGAGGGTGCTTCAGCCCGGAATGATTCGCGGCCGCCACCGCCGTCGTGTATGCCTGATAGCTCGTGCCCAGCAGTTTCTGCAGATCCGGCATGGCAGGCCCGCTCCACACCACCGCGAACACCACGCCGCTGCGGGTCTGGAATTCACGCAGCCGCATGCCGTTGTCGGCCGTGATCTCATGAATGTCGTATTGCTGCAAGGGAGTGGTGTGAATCGCGCCGTGCAGCGCATCCGCGTCGGACGCCACGCTGGCTGCGTCGCCGCCGAGCGCTGCGCGTGCCGGCGCCACGCACCATGAAGTCATCCCGAAGGCCAAAGCCAAGGAAACCCATTTAACCCTGTGAAGCGTCATTTCCCGATTCTGCAATACATTCTGCCTTTAAAGGCTATGTCGGTTGTGAGAGACACTCGGTAGCATCGATGCAATCCTCCCCGGCGCGTCTTCCGTGACTGCAGCAGTGGTTCAGTGACCATGACGGTCCGCGGCCTCGCCGGGCGGGCCGTTTCTATTGCCGGCGTACTCATCACTTATCCACTCCCTGTAGCCGTTCGATTGCGTTCGAACTGCCGGACGAGCATACCCCGAAGCGGCGAGGTTGGGGCGGGGAGATTTAGGCTGTAGAATGGTGGAGAACGCTGGCGCGCAGGATTACGGAAGTTGGGAGGCGCGCCACTCTACAAGGATGTATATGAGGCACAAGATGATCTGCATCACCGTCGTCGTGGTGTTTGGCGTTACCGAATTGGGGATTCGAACCAGCGGTTTGACGGACGTT
>JAXDQI010000202.1:0-3198 GCA_034667965.1 Gammaproteobacteria bacterium | reverse complement strand
CAATGTCGACGCCCACCGTCGACAGCTCGTCGCGCGTGTACAAGGGCGTGTGCCCGAATTCCGTGATGTTGGCGAGGACGGGTACCTTGACCGCATCCTTGAAGCGCCGGTACATCCCCAGCTCCGTCATGGCTTCGGGGAAGATCATGTCGGCACCGGCCTCGACGCACGCGACGGCGCGCTCGATTGCCCGGTCGATTCCCTCCACCGCCAACGCGTCGGTCCGCGCCATGATCACGAATCCCGCATCCGTGCGCGCATCCACCGCGGCCTTGACCCGATCGACCATTTCCTGCCGCGACACGACCTCCTTGCCCGGCCGGTGGCCGCAGCGCTTCGTCTGCACCTGGTCCTCGATGTGCAAACCGGCGGCGCCGAACTTGATGAATGACTTTACGGTGCGCGCGATGTTGAAGGCACCGCCCCAGCCCGTATCCGCATCGACCAGCAACGGCAGCTCACAGGCATCGGTGATGCGCCGCACGTCGATCAACACATCGTCCATGCTGCTGATCCCTAAATCCGGAACGCCCAAGGAGTTGGCCGCGACGCCGCCGCCGGACAGGTATAACGCCTTGAACCCGCAAGCGGCCGCCATGCGCGCCGCGTAGGCGTTGATGGCTCCGACCACCTGCAACGGGCGCTCCTCCGCAACTGCTGCGCGCAGGCGCGCTCCGGCCGACCTCGATATCGTTGCATTCATGAGCCGCCCCCGAAAAAACTTGACGTCGCCATAGCGAATTCCTCAGGCGTAAAACTATAGTGGCAGCGCGGCGGTGCCCGGATGACAAAACCAATCAATTTGCCTGAGCGGAATTGCCACATCTCACGGCTGCAAGCCGCGCCGAAACTCCCCCGGCGACGCCCCGGTCCACTTCCTGAAAGCGCGGTGAAACGCGCTGCGTTCCGAGAATCCCAATTCCAGCGCGATGTCCATGACGCTCCGTTCCGAGTGACTCAAATAACTGATGGCGAGGTCGCGCCGAAGTTGATCCTTGATGCCTTGGTAGGACGATCCCTCGTCGTGCAATCTGCGCCGCATCGTGGCGGTGGTCATGTTGAGTTCGCCCGCAAGGCGATCGAAATCCGGGACGTCGCCCGGCAGCAGTTGCCGCAGGCGGCGGCGGATCCGCGCGCTCAAGCTGCTGCCGTTCTTGTACTTCACCAGAATGCTCTCCGGCGCAGTCCGCAGGAACTCCTTCACCGAGCGTTCGTTCTGGACGACCGGCAGGTTCAAATATTCCGAGGCGAACACGATGGCGGTGTGCGGCTTACCATAGCTCAAATCAGTGCAGTACATCAGCCGATATTCGGCACTATGGGCGGGCTCGGGGTAGCTGAATTGGGCCCGTCGAATCGGGATCCGGCGTCCGACCAACCAGCAGGCGACCCCGTGCAGCAGCATGAGCAACACTTCGTGGCCAAAGACTCGAGGCGGCGCGCCCGTGGCGCGTTCCCGCAGCGTGATGGCCGCCTCGCTTCCGTCGCGCGTCATCGAGCCCG
Source organism: Gammaproteobacteria bacterium (assembly GCA_034667965.1). Lineage (GTDB taxonomy): Bacteria > Pseudomonadota > Gammaproteobacteria > Steroidobacterales > Steroidobacteraceae > Bog-1198. The sequence continues at coordinate 1,695 of JAXDQI010000202.1, read as the reverse complement.
ATATGTCGTCGAGGATCAACCCATAAAAACGCAAGCTTCGTTCCAACGCCTGTCCCAGGGTTTTGCACCCCAGCACCGAATGTACGAGCATCGCAAAGCTGCCGGCTTTCATGCGCCGGGAATCCTGCCCGAAAAATTCATCGTCCAAGGTAAGAGCGACCAGCCGCCACAATTCGCCGTAATGTTTGGCGGATACTCGGGCTTGTGGGGCCAGCAGCAGTCCCGGCGACAGGCCCACTCTGTTCAGCAAGGCGTCTGTGTCCATGTGGCGGGCACGGACGCTTTCGAGCGCGGCCGCCACGAAGCAGATTGCGACCGTGCCGGGTTCGGGCCGGCCGACCGGGACGATCTCCCCGGCGCTCAAGGAGGGCGATGAGTGTTGCATTTTCGCTCACGCATTTTGAGTGGTTTGGGCACCAAACTGACACGCCCAGGCTCTATAGTTTACGCGATACGGACCCCCGTAGGGGCGAGGTGGGGTTGATAACCATGTCAGCGGACTTCTACAGCGAAGAGCAGCGCATGATCCGGGATTCGGCGCGGGAATTCGCGGAGGCTGAGCTTAAGCCGCGCGCCGCGGCCTTCGACAAAGAAGGCTGGATTGCGGACGATGCCATCATCAAGCTGGGCGAGCTCGGATTGCTCGGGATGATGGTGCCCGACGAATGGGGGGGCTCCTATACCGACTATGTCGCCTATGCGCTCGCCATCGAGGAGATCGCGGCGGGCTGCGCGGCGACCGCGACCCTGATGAGCGTGCACAGCTCCGTGGGCTGTGGTCCGATCGTCAAGTTCGGAACCGACGAACAGAAGCGGCGCTTCCTCCCCGACATGGCGCAGGGCAGGACCATCGGCTGTTTTTGCCTGACCGAACCTCAGGCCGGCTCTGAAGCCCACAATTTGAGGACCCGGGCGACGCTGGACAACGGCTCCTGGGTGCTGAACGGCGCGAAACAGTTCGTCACCAACGGTAAGCGCGCCAAAGTCGCCCTCGTATTTGCCGTCACCGATCCGTCCTTGGGCAAGAAGGGCATATCCGCCTTCATCGTTTCCACCGAAACGGAAGGCTTTATAGTAAGTCCGCCCGAGCACAAGCTCGGGATTCGGGGATCCGACACCTGCGCCATCACCTTCGAGAATTGCCGTATTCCCGCCGATAGCCTGCTGGGGACGCGCGGCAAGGGACTTGCCATCGCGCTGTCGAATCTCGAGGGTGGACGGATAGGGATTGCCGCCCAGGCGATCGGCATCGCACGCGCGGCCTTCGTGGCGGCGGTCACGTACGCGAAAACCCGGCGCCAGTTCGATCGGCCCATCGCCGAGTTCGGCAGCATCGGAAACATGCTGGCGGACATGCAAACATCCATCAATGCGGCCCGCTTGCTGACGCACCACGCGGCCCGCATGCGCACCGCCGCACTGCCCTGCCTAACGGAGGCTTGTCAGGCTAAACTATATGCCTCTGAAATGGCCGAACACGTGTGCTCCAAAGCCATCCAGATTCACGGCGGCTACGGCTACTTGGAGGACTACAACGTGGAACGGCACTATCGTGATGCGCGCATCACTCAGATTTACGAAGGCACCAGCGAGATTCAACGTCTGCTGATCGCCAGGACGTTAACGACACAAGGGGAACTTTCATGACCACCAAAGCTGCAGTGCTCGCCGATCAGGCTCCCGCGGTTAAAATGC
>JAXDQI010000201.1:0-11051 GCA_034667965.1 Gammaproteobacteria bacterium | reverse complement strand
TAGTCGTCGGCGCCGATGGCTCCCGGGGGCGTGGTCACGTATCCCAATCCCACCGCCGCCCCCAGGGAATGCCCGTACATCCCGGAACGGATGAACCCCACGATCGAGTCGCCATTCCAGATGGGTTCATTGTGATACAGCAGCGGCTCCGGCGATTTCAACTTGAACTGCACCAATCGCTTGGACAACGCTGATTTTTTCTGCAGCAGCAGCGCGTCGTGGCCGATGAATCCGCCCGACTTGTCGAATTTCACCGCGAAGGCGAGGCCGGCCTCGAGCGGCGTGTCCTCGTCCGTGATGTCGTGTCCCCAATGCCGGTAGGCCTTCTCGATGCGCAACGAATTCAAGGCATGGTAGCCGGCGTGCACGAGACCATGGCCTGCACCGGCGGCGGCCAATTCGTCGTACACGCCCAGCATGAATTCCGTCGGGACATACAACTCCCAACCCAATTCACCCACATAGGTGATGCGGGAGGCGCGCACCCGTGCGTAGCCTAATTCGATGAGCCGGCTCGTGGCGAACGGAAACGCGGCGGCGGACAAGTCGTCCGGCGTGAGCGATTGCAGGAACTCGCGTGATCGCGGACCCATGACCGAGAGCACGCCCATGCCGGAAGTGACGTTGGTCAGGGTGCAGTTCGCGTCCGGCTCGATGTGCCGCTTCAGCCAATTAAAATCCTTGGTTTCGGTTTCCGCCCCGCCCACGATCAAGAAGGTCAGCTCGTCGAGACGCGTGACCGTCAAGTCCGCCTCGATGCCGCCGCGTTCGTTCAACCATTGCGTGTAAACGATCCTCCCGGGTGCGACGGCGACGTCATTCGCGCAGACGCGGTTGAGCACCCGCAGGGCGTCTCGGCCCTCCAGGCGGAACTTGGCGAAGGAGGATTGATCAAAGATGCCGACGCCGTCGCGCACGGCCTGGTGTTCGCGGGCGCTGTGCTCGAACCAATTCTGGCGGCCGTAGCTGTATGCGTAGGCCGGTGTGGTGCCGGCCGGCGCGTACCAATTGGCGCGTTCCCAGCCGAAGGCCTCGCCGAAGCAGGCGCCGGCGGCTTTGAGGCGGTCGTGCAACGCCGATTTGCGCACGCCGCGAGCGGTCTCGTATTGGCGGAACGGCCAATGCGTGGCGTACAACAATCCCAGGCTCTCGGACACACGCTCCTTGAGATACTTTCGATTGATCTGGAACGGCATGTTGCGCCGTACATCGACCTCCCACAGATCGATGGGCGGATGGCCGTCTCGGATCCATTCGGCGACGACCTTGCCGATGCCGCCGGCGGATTGCAGGCCGATGGAATTGAGGCCGGCAGCGACGAAGCAGTTCTCGAGTTCGGGCGATTCCCCCAGGTGGTAGCGTACGTCCGGCGTGAAGCTTTCGGGGCCGCAGAAGAATTTTTGTATTCCGGCGCTCTCCAGCGCCGGCACGCGCCGCATGGCATCGAGCAACACCGGCTCGAAATGACCGAAGTCGCCGGCGATCTCGCCGAACGAAAAGTCGTCGGAGATGCCGTCCGCGCCCCAGGGACGGGCGTTGGGTTCGAATGCGCCCACCAGCAGCTTACCGGCGTCGAATTTGAAATAGCTGCAATGGTCGTAGTCGCGCAGCACGGGCAAATCGGGCGTGAGGCCCGGCACGTCCTTGAACAGGACATAGTAGTGCTCGCACGCATGCAGCGGCACGGTCACGCCGATGCTGGCCGCAAGATCGCGAGTCCACATGCCGCCGCACAGTACCACGTAGTCGGCATCGATGCGGCCGCCCGGCGTTTGCACGCCCTGCACGCGGCTGCCGTCATGGTGAATGGCGGTGACTTTGGTGTCTTGAAAAATCCGCACTCCGGCGGCGCGCGCACCCTTGGCAAGCGCCTGGGTGATGTCGACGGCATTGGCATAGCCGTCGCTGGGAATGTGGATGCCGCCGATGACGTCGTCGACGCTGGCCAGCGGATACAACGCGCGGATCTCGCTCGGGCTGACGACGTTGACGGTCAAGCCGAAGACCTTGGCCATGGAGGCGTTGCGGCGCAACTCCTCCATCCGCCCGGCGGTGGTCGCGAGCGAGATCGAGCCGCATTGCCGGTAGCCCGTGGCCTGGCCGGTCTCGGCCTCGAGGCCGCGGTACAGCTCCGCCGTGTAGCGCGCGAGCTGAGTCATGTTGATCGACTGGCGGAGCTGGCCGACGAGGCCGGCGGCATGCCAGGTGGTACCGCTGGTCAGTTGCTTGCGTTCGAGCAGCACCACGTCGTTCAGCCCGAGTTTGCCGAGGTGGTAGGCCACGGAGCAACCGATGACCCCGCCGCCGACGATGACGACGCGCGCATGCGAAGGGAGTTCGTTGGCCATGGATCAGGCCCTCATCCGCTGATTGCCGGGATCGAACGCCGGCTGTTCGAGAACCGTCGCCGGCCGTCTTTCGCCCTGGATGAGCATGTCGAACACGGTGCCGGGCGCGGAAAATTGCGGCGCCACGCACGCAAAGGCCAGGCTCTTGCGCACCCGGTGTCCATAGGCGCCCGATGTGACCACGCCGATGCAGCCGTTCTCATGGAGCACCGGCTCGCCGCCGCGTGCATCGGTGTCGCCGGCCTCGATTTCCGTGTAGACGATCTTGAGCGGCCGCGCCGCTTGGTTCACGGTTGCGGACTTGCCGACGAAATCGCTCTTGTTCAAATCGATGAAGCGCGGCATGTCCGCTTCCAGCATATTGAGTTCGTTGGTGAGTTCCGTTCCCCAAGCCTTGTACCCCTTTTCCATTCGCATGCCGTTGACCGCGTACAGCCCGTAGTTGGCGATGCCGAACGCCCGACCGCCGTCCCACAGCGCGTCGTAGAGCGCCGGCATCGACGCCAGCGGCGTGTGCAGCTCCCAGCCCAGCTCGCCGACGTAACTCACGCGCAACGCGCGGACCGGTTGCCCCGCGACGATGATCTCCCGCGCGGTCAGCCAGCGAAATTCGTCGTTGCCGAGATTCGCGTCGGTCAATTGTCCCAGGACTTCCCTCGACCGCGGCCCGGATAGTACGAGCACGCCGAAGCGCTCGCTGACGTTCTCGATGCGCAACGTTTCGTCGGCCTGCGTGCTCTGCGTCAACAAATCGAAATCGCGGAGTTCCGCGGCGGCGGCGGAGAGGGCGTAGAAGCGATCTTCCCCCAAGCGGCTCAAAGTCATCTCGCCCAGGATTCGGCCGTTCGGCGACAATAAATGGGCCAGACCGATGCCGCCGATTTTTCGCGGCACGCGATTGGCGCAGACCCTGTTCAAGAGCGCTTCGGCGTGCGGCCCGCTGATGTCGTACTTGGCGAAGCCGGTCAAATCGAGGAGGCCGACGCGTTCATGCACGGCATGGACCTCGTCGCGAATGACCTCGAACACATTGTTGCGCCGGTAACTGTAGTCCTCGGGGCGGCCGTCGAGCGAGAACCACTTGGGCCGCTCCCAACCGAAAGTTTCGGTGTGAACCGCGCCTTGGGCGCGCAGTCTCTCGTGCAAGGGGCTGGTCTTCCGCGGGCGGCCGTCCGATTCCTCTTCGCCGGGTCGGCGCGTGGTGAAGGTCGTGCGGTAGTCGAGAAATACCTTGTCCCGGGTGTAGGTCTCGTCAGCAAATTTGCCGAATCGACGCGGGTCGAACTCGGTCATGTTGATCTCGGCATCGCCGTGCAACATCCATTGGGCGAGGTATTTGCCGCAGCCGCCGCCCTGCGCAATGCCGAACGAGGTGCCGCAGCACATCCAGAAATTCTTCAGGCCCGGCGCGGGCCCTAACAGCGGTGCGCCGTCGGGCGTGTGCGGAATGGCGCCGTTGATGACCTTGCGGATGCCGGCGTCGCCAAAAACGGGCATGCGCTCGATGGCGCGCTCCAGCCAGGGTGCGATTCGATCCAGGTCGTCGGCAAACAGCTCGTTCGACGATTCCCAGGCCGGGTGGCCCTGCGGGGCCCAGGCCTCGCGCAAACTCAAGTTTTCGTACACGCCGATCAACCCGGATTTCTGCTCCTGCCGGAAATAGCCGGAGGTATACGAGTCGCGCATAACCGGAATTTCGGTGCTCCGATCGATGAACGCCTGGATGGGATGCGTCACGATGTAGTGATGCTGCATGTTGGTGATGGGCGCGTCGCCGCCCACCATGGCGGCGACCTGACGCGCATGGCAGCCGGCCGCATTCACGACGATTTCGGCAATGACGGTGCCTTGCTCGGTCACGACGTCCCAATCGCCGCCGGGGCGCCGGCGAATGTCGACGACCCGGTTATGTCGCATCACCGTGGCGCCCAAGTCGCGCGCGCCTTTGGCGAGCGCATTGCATAGGCCGGACGGATCGCCATGGCCATCGTCGGTGGTGTGCGCGGCGGCAATCACGCGATCGAGGGTGAGGAACGGGTTGAGGCGCCTGATCTCGTCCGGGCCGACGATTTCCATGTTGAACCCGATGCTCTTCGAGTAGCCGTACACCTGTTTGAGCCACGCAAGTTCGTGGGCGTCGTTCGCCAATCGCAGGCCGCCCGCGGGGTGCCAGCTGACGTATTGCCCCGTCAGGGCCTCCAAGCGAGGGTACAACTGATTGCTGTAGGCGTGGATTTTCGCGAGGTTGTAGCTGCCGGTAATGCTGGGGCATTGGCCGGCCGCGTGCCAGGTCGAACCCGAGGTAAGTTCGTTCTTCTCGATCAATAATGTATCGGAACAGCCTTCGAGAGCCAGGTGATACAGCAGGCTGGCGCCCATCATGCCGCCCCCGACGACGACAATGCGTGCGTTTGTTTTCATGGATACCGGGTTGGGAAGTGGTTGGCCACAATAAATTGATCCATTGCCTACCGCAACTGAGTATTTTGTGTCCTTTGGCCTTAAAATATTGAGGCTTATGAACACCGTCCGGCCCGTCATGGGTCTACCAAATCTGGCGTGGCTGCGGTCCTTCGAGGCCGCCGCGCGCACCTGCAGTTTCGCTGCGGCCGCCACCGAACTCCGGCTGTCGTCCGGCGCGATCAGCTACCAGATTCGCGCGCTCGAGGCGCACCTCGGCTTCACGCTGTTCGAGCGGTTACCGCGGGGCGTCAAGCTCACCGCGATGGGTGTGGCCTACCTGCCCCCCGTGCGCAAGGCGTTCGAGGAACTCGCCGATTCCACCGTCGGACTGTTCGGAGCCTCCGAGCGGCTCCAGATCACCGTGAATGCGCCGGTATCGCTGGCGGCGTTGTGGCTCGCCCCGAAGCTACCGGAATTCAGCTCGGCGCATCCGCCCATCGACGTCCGGCTTTCCTCCGTGATTTGGGACAACGCGGTTCCCGACGAGGCCACCGATCTCGAGATACGGTACGGAATGGGGCATTGGCACGGGTATCGCTCCGAGCGTCTCCTCAATCAAAACATCGTCGCGGTCTGCAGTCCGCAGCTGCTGCAAGGCGCACGGCTCCGTGGTGAAGTCGAGAGCCTGCTGCCCCAGCATTTGATTCACATCATGGGATATGAAAACCATTGGCTGAAGGTGCGTCACGGCCTGGGACTCGAGCACGTGGGAGCAAGGCCCGGCCCCACCGTCGACACCACGCTGGCCGCGCTGGAACTTGCCGCGAGCGGCGCCGGTTGCGCTCTCGCGCACCGCATCTTTCTCGCCGCATACCTCGCGACCGGGCGCTTGGTGGCGGCCATCGACCGCGAGTTCGCCGACGACAATTCGTATTTCATCGTCATGCCGGAGCGGCCCCAGCGCCCGCGCCGCGAAGTTCTGGTGTTTCGCGATTGGCTGATGGCGGTGGCGCAGTGACGATTTCGACGCGTTGAACTCACTTCGGACGAATCCATAGCGTCGTCGGAATCGACGTAGGCGACCCCCGCGACCGCCGGTGGCTCATTTGATTCCATGTTCATGTCGCTTTGACGGCACCATTTCCGTTCTAACGTATAGCGCTGGTACGAATCCACGTTCGAATTCGCCGTCGAGGGGCACCATGGTTTCACGAGTCGTAATCACGCCGGTATTGTGGGATGGCAGCCGGCTGTGACGCATCGCCGGGGACGGGCAGGCACTCGTCGGCAAGGCTACGCGATGGAAGTTACGGATGATGGCCTTGTGATGGGAGCTACGAATTTACAGATCAGGTCTCTGCACGGCTTCTTGGTCTTTGGGCTAATCGCAGTACTTTTCGCCTTGGGCGCGAGCGCTCAGAATACGTGTCAAGATCTCCGAGCACAGCTCAACGACTTGATCGCTCAAAAAACTGAGGCACAGCGCTCCCTGAACGACAGCAGCTGTGCCGGTGCCGCTAAAGCCGGCTGTCTTCAGATCGTGGTCGGCCTTAACAAGCAAATTGCCGCCGTGCAGAAGCTGATTGATAGCGGCAATTGTCCGTCCGACACACCTCCACCGCCGGTCCGGGTCCCCTGTCCGTCGCAGATGCCCGTGATCGATATCCGTTCCAATGACCAGCGGCAACAACTTATTGATGCCCTGGCTGCAGGCAATGCCACTATCCGGCTTGGACCGGATATCGACATGAGTTTCGGCGATCTGCCGAACAGTGCCATGCCCCTCGTGGTCGGCCGATGCACCACGTTGACTAGCGTTGCTGCCTTCCTCGAAGTACCCCCGTTGCCGCATTCAGATTCCGTACTTACGCGACAAATTGATGGCACCGCGCCTGACGTCGCGGCCGGCACCGCTGGGCGCCGGAGTGTGCCGCGGGGTGTCCTCGCACGTAACCTGTTTGGATCTGCTAGAACCCCGCATTCGCGCGGTCCGGTGTTGCGCTATGGTGTTGCACGCAGTCCTTCGACCGCTTTTCTCCACGTCGGGTGTTACGGTTTCGGGATTGATGGCATCCACATTTCGGGATTTCGGCTGTTCGGCCCGACCTTCGCCACTCAATACACCACCGAAGTTGGTATCAACATCGACAACTGTCACGACGTCGAAGTCTCCAACATGGAAATCGCAGGATGGGGTCAGGCGGCCATCCAGGTCTTGAACTCCGCGGAGGGCATCAGCCCGCCGCGTGATCATGCGATCTTGATTCATGACAATTTTATTCACGATAACAAGCATCCCAGTCGCGACGGAAACGCGGAGGGATATGGCGTCAATGCCGGAGTAGGGGGCTGGATCACGATCTATCAGAATACGTTCGATAACAATCGGCATTCCGTGACGGCCAACGGCCACTCGGGAGGGTACACCGCCGAACGCAATCTGGTGTTAAAGGGGGGTGGATATCACAATGGAACGTTTGCAACAATCTCCTATGAGAAATACATCCATGTCTTCGATGTCCACGGAACAGATAATTGCGATACGCTTTCCCACAGCGCATGGAACTGCGGTGAGGCAGGCAATACGTTCGTGATCAATGACAACACGTTCCAATACACAAAGACCACGGACATTCATCTCCGCGGAAAGCCCGTCAACCACGCTACCATCGCCGGCAATGTGTTTGCACGTTCCGACTATAACGCGGCGATCGATCTGCAGACGGACCAGAATGTCACGGTCGATACCAACCAGTACGATGTGGATGGCTTTGGTCAGTATGCCGTCTGCGACTTTGATGGGGATGGCATTGACGACTTGTTCCTAGCCACCGGTGTTACTTGGTGGTTCTCCAGCTTCGGCGAATTGAATTGGTCGTACCTCAATGCGAAACCCGATACCCTGAGCAATCTACGATTTGGCTATTTTGATGGAGACCAAAAGTGCGATGTGCTGGCCGAACATCCGTCCGGATCCGGCAATTGGTTCATCTCTAGTGGCGGCACGTCGGACTGGAAGCCGCTCGGCTCTTTCGGCCATCCCTTGAGCGAGGTGCATTTCGGGCGATTCGACCCCGCCGTGACCGATGACACGCCGGGTGCCACTCGACAAACCACCCACGCCTTCTGGCGTCGGAGCGACGGTGCATGGCTCGTGACTGCGCTCTCCAGCCCGGAATGGCACGTGATCGGTAGTTCGAGTTTCCCACTCGATCAACTGAAGTTTGGCGATTTTACGGGTCACGGCCGTACGCACGTGCTCGCCGTCGAGAATGGTCATTGGGCGATTTCCGAGGGCGGATCCAAGCCGTGGCGCATGCTGAACCCGACCTTAAAAGATCCGGTGGGCAACCTTGTGATCGCCAACATGGACGCGGACGATAATATCGACGACATCCTGCGCCTCGATCGACAGGTCAGCCACTACGCCGGTAAGGAGCATGTGACGATGACGTGGTGGCGGTCCAAGAACGGGACGGAACCCTGGAAAGTCTGGAAGAAGTACGAGTTTGACTATCCGCTGGATGCCGAACACTGGACCGTCAAATACGGTTTTTCAGGCCGCTTTGGTGCGGCACCCGGCGGCGGTACGATGGTCATCGACGACTCCCGTGTCGGTCACTTTTTTAGCGCGGCCGAAGCTGCCGTCGGGGCGGCACCGGAGTGGTTCAGTGTCTTTCCCTATTGATGCAAGGTACGTGTGTCGCGGTCGCAGACCGCTTTGGCTCATCACCGCCATTCTTTGTTCGTGCCTTCTGTATACCACCGGCGCAAAGTCGCAAGCATTGCGCGATGTTCTGACCTATCACAATGATTTCCATCGCAGCGGGGTCTATTCCACCGAGACTACATTGCGTCCGGCGGTGATTTCTGCGGGATTCGGAAAGATTTACGCGCGCCGGGTATGGGGTCAGATCTGGGGCCAGCCGCTGTACGTTCGCAACGTTCCGGTCAAGGGGAAGCTGCGAAACGTCGTTTACGTGGCGACCTCGGAGAACATGGTCTACGCGTTCGACGCGGACGATCGGTCACCGAACGAACAAACGCCGCCGCTCATCAAGGTCCAACTCGGTGATCCCGTCCCGATCCCGATCAACCCGGATGACAATTTTCATACAATATTGCCGTCCAACGGCATATCGAGCACGCCCGTTATCGAGCGGGGCACTCCGCTCGATCCGCAGTCCGGTACCTTGTACGTCGTGGCGGACCTGGTCAAGGATGGTGGCTTTCACATATTTGCATTGGATCTTGGAACGCTCTCCATTCGATTGGACGTCGCTGTGACGGCGACCGGCGGCCCTTCAAATTCCATACGGTTCGACGCGGCGAGACATCTGAATCGTCCTGCATTGCTCATCTCAAAAAACAGCCTGATCGTGGCCTTTGGCAATGGTCCCAGCAATATCGGGGAGCATCCGAAGTATCACGGGTGGGTGATGGCGTATTCACTACCGGATTTGGTGCAAACCGGAACTTTTGTGACGGCTCCAAACGCCGGAATGGCCAGTATTTGGCAGGCCGGCGGTGGTCCGGCGGCCGACGACGCGGGCAACATCTACTTCATGACGGGAAACGGCCACTTCCAACTGAATGAATCCGGGCAACCGGATCTGGCGGACTCGTTCGTCAAGTTGGCAAACGACAACGGCAAGTTGATGCTTGTGGATTGGTACACGCCACGATCGCGCGACGTCCTCGAGAGTTGCGATTTGGATCTAGGCTCATCCGGACCAGGGGTCATTGAGGACTCGGGCAAGGTGGTTGGGGCGGGGAAAAGCGGCATTTTGTACTCTCTCGATAAGGAGACTATGGGCGATACGAACAATAAGGGGCGAACCGAGCGCGCGTATGACAAACGGGCGCGGGCTCAATGGATAGGTGAGCCGGACTGCACCATCGGGCAATGTTTTCGCATCGCGCAGAATCAATTTCCGCCCATGGCAAGCCATGCCCAACAGGGCTGCGACACGAGCGGATTCCCCTATGGAGACTCGGGGTTCAATGATTCGAATTGGCAGACTGTCGTTGACAGTTATCCTCACGTGCACGGCACGCCGGTTCTGTGGAAGATGCACGACAAGAGCTTCAATCTCTATGTGTGGCCGGAGGAGGATTACCTCAAGGCCTATCATTTCGATGGACAAGCGTTTCAAACCACACCCGTCGGTTCATCGGCGCCGGTGGGTGCGGCGGTGATGAGCATGCCAGGTGGTCTTCTGTCGCTGTCATGGGACGGACACGATATCAACACCGCTGTCATTTGGGCGGCGCGTCCCAATCCGCATCCGGGCTATGTCGTCGGCGGCCCGGCCGTCTCCGTTTTTCATGACCAGCAGCATTTCGTCGGCCGCGACAAGTATGGTGATATTTGGGATTCATTCTACGTGAGAGGCGACGCGTGGCCTTTCCAGGGAATCAAGGGGTGGCAATTCCAGAGAATCAATACGAACGGTCATCCGGCGGCGAGCGATGTCGCGGTGTCCGTGTTTTCTGCCGCCGATCAACAGCATTTTGCGTATTTGGACAGCGTTCGACGAGTCTGGGACTCGTTCTATGTCCGTAGCGACAATAGTTGGCACTTTCAGATGATCAATACCGGAGGCCACACTCCCGTCGGGGGCCTCGCCGTCTCCGATTTTCACGACCAGGAACATTTTGTGTTCCGGGATGCGGCGGGACGAATCTGGGATTCGTTCTATGTGCAGAGCGCAGATCAGTGGAAGTTTCAGCAGATCAATACACAGGGACATCTCGCGGCAAGCGACATCGTAGTTTCCGTATTTTCGGCCGCCGATCAGCAGCATTTCGCCTTTCTTGACGGCGCCGGCCGAATCTGGGACTCCTTTTACGCCAGGGGTGACGATAGCTGGCACTTTCAGCCGATCGATAGTCACGGCCACTCACCGGTCGGAGGCCTCGCCGTCTCCGATTTCTATGACCAGCAGCACTTTGTTTATCGGGACGCGGGAGGGCGTATCTGGGATTCCTTTTACGTGCGAAGTGCGGATCAGTGGAAATTTCAGGAGATCAACACCCAAGGTCATCCGGCAGCGAGCAACGTATTCGTGTCGGTGTTCCCATCGACGGAGCAACAGCATTTTTCCTATATCGATGGGAGCGGAAACATCGAGGATTCGTTCTACGTAAAGCCGAACGATAGCTGGCATCACCAGCAACTCGCCAGCCATGCGCATACACCGCTGGGCGGCATCGTGGTCTCGGCGTTTTATGACCAACAGCATTTTGTGTTTCGCGACAATGCCGGCGTCCTGTGGGATTCGTATTACGCACAAACCG
>JAXDQI010000200.1:0-2759 GCA_034667965.1 Gammaproteobacteria bacterium | reverse complement strand
TTGTCCGTCGGCAGCCCAAGCTCCTTAAGCGTCGACAGATTGTTGCGGATATAGTCGCGGACGATGGTCTCGACGTCGGGGCGCGGATCGTTGACAACTACCGCCAGCCCGTGCGCCAGAAAGAGCGACGTCCAGGACGCGCCTATAACGCCCGCGCCGATCACCGTGACCTTTGAGTATCGGTTGAGAATTTCCTGCTGGGCTGTGGCCATCACATCCGCCTACTTCTTCTTTGAACTGGTCGAAGGCGCACTGTCGGTGAGATAGTCGTAGATGACGGTGGCCGGCGAAAGCGTGAGATCCGTCAGGATGTGCGTAGCCGAAATGATCTCACGGACGGGAAGGTCCGCGAGCGGCGCCAGCACATGCTCGAACAGTTGCAGCCGCGCCGGCCCCCGCCACGCCCCCTTCACGGAGATATTGGTGATCTCGGTACGGACCAGTTCGCAAATGCGCGGGCGCTTTTCGTAGCTCGGAAGAATTTTCAGCATGAACGTGGGCACGCAGATTTCCTGCCGCGCCTTTTCCATATCCATCGGCTTGTGCTTGTAGCCCATCGTCGCGCGGGCGACGCTGAGCGTGCCGTAATCCAACGTGCCTACCAGCGTATCGGAATCGACGAACAGCTTTGCCGAGCCGAGCTTCTTCGGGAAAGCACTGAGCTCGCGGCCCGCGGCAATTGCCGGCAGGTTGTCGAGATACATCCCGATAATGTATTCGCCGACTTCCTCCTTGTGGCGCACGACCGCCGCCTGCCCGCACTCAACATACGAACCGTATCCCGTGGTGTCGGGCATGTTCATTACTTCGAAGCGCACCAGCGGCTCGTCGACTTCAAGCGGCTCGGGTACTTGCTTGACGAGAGCTTCCCGGTCCGTCCGGTAGGTGATGTTCAGATACTCGCGCGATGTGAAGCGATGCGGGCCTGGAACAAAAGCCGGAGCTCCGGTCGGCGTTGTGTACTGCTTGAGCACGTCCTCTTTTTTCATCTTGACGCTCACCCTTGAGTTAGACGTTTCAGCGTTCGGTATCGGCAACATCCTCGCAACAACTTCGCGGCGTTCCGCACCGGCCGCCAGTACGGACCTTTGGCTCCGTCACTGCAAGCCGGATCATTGCGAAGTTATGAGCCTTGGACCCGGGACGGGCCCCGTCAGATTCTCCCGCGTTGCAGCAGAGCACTGTTCGTACCGCCTCCCATACGAGGCGTGTCGGGTATCAGACCTTCTTGGACTCGATGGCCGCCCGCGCTTCGGCAAAGCTCTCACGCATCCGATCGAGAATGATCTTGGGCGCTTCGCTGCTCGATTTCTGGACCAGTTCGGCGACGTCCCTGGTATTCTTGACTGTCGCTTCGAACACACGCTTGGCCAGTTCCGCCTGCTTGGCCACAACTTCCTGAGGAGAACCGCCCGGCTTGAAGTCAGCGATCAGTTGCCGCGCCTCGCGCCCAACCTCCGCCAGAATCTCTTGTTGCTCCGCGAGAACCGCACCGCCCCCTTCCGACACCACGGCAGCGGACTTCTGCATCGCCTCGATGTTCTTGCGGTGGATGTCGACAAACGCCTCGTAGTCGATCTTCGGCAAATTAATCTGCTTCGCCATATCGGCGAACATATCCATCACTGTCTTGTCGGCCATTTTCCCCTCCCGGTATCTGTTGATTTATGCGTGGAGCTGTTTTTGCGCTGACCACGTCGCTGTTTGGCTCTCATCATAGTCAGACCAACTTCGATTGATCCAACAATCGATCAAATAAGATATGAATCCGGATATCTCCTTCCGGCTAACCGTCCCCGTATTTCGCGCGCAGCATTTTCTTGTCGATCTTGCCGACGCTGGTCTTGTCGAGCGCATCGACAAACATGATCCTGTCCGGAATGGCAAAACGCGAGATCACGCCCTTGTCCGCATAGGCTTTGACGTGCTTCTGCACAGCCGCATTGTCCACGCTGTCGCCGGGATGAGCGACAAGGATGGCGAGCGGGCGCTCGCCCCATTTGGCATCCGCCACGCCGATGATCGCGGCCTCGCGCAGGCTTGGCATCTGGAGCAGGATGTCCTCCAGCTCGATCGACGAAATCCATTCGCCTCCGGTCTTGATCACATCCTTGATCCGGTCGGTGATCTGCACGACGCCGTGCGCGGTCATGGTGCCGATGTCGCCGGTGTGAAGGTAGCCGCCCTCCCAGAGCTTTTCCGAAGACGCCGGATTGTTGAGGTATCCCATCGTCAGCCACGGCGCGCGGACGACGATTTCTCCGGGCTTGCGGCCGTCGTGGGCGACGTCTTTCATCTCGGCATCCACGATGCGGAAGTCGACCAGCGGCACCGGTGTTCCGGTCTTGGTGCGAAGCTCGGCCTCCTCATCGAGGTTTCCGGTCAGCTCGTGCTCTTTGAGCTGCGCGATCGTCAGGATGGGGCCGGACTCCGACATGCCGTAACCGGCGAAGATGTCGATGCCGCGCTGCATCGCGGCCTTGGCCAGCGCCTTGGTCAGCGCCGCGCCGCCGATCACCATTTTCAGCTTGGAAAGATCGATATCCTTGCTGTTGGGCGCTGACAGCAGCATTTGCAGGATCGTCGGAACGCAATGGCTAAACGTCACGCCCTCGGTCTTGATCAGGTTCAGGAGAAGTTCGGGTTGATACCGGCCGGGATAGACCTGTTTTACGCCCGCTGCGGTCGCGGCATAGGGCAATCCCCAGCCGTGGACGTGAAACATCGGCGTGATCGGCATGTACACGTCTTCGCGGTGA
>JAXDQI010000199.1:0-73944 GCA_034667965.1 Gammaproteobacteria bacterium | reverse complement strand
CCTCGCCGTGGGCGATGACCGTCTCCGGCGGCTTGGTGAATACGATGGGGCAGTCGGGAATCGCATCGGCGGACGCGCTCTGCCCAGCGTCGAAGCCGCTCCGCGAGAATTCGCGCGCGTGATTGATGTAGTTCTTACCCACGCAGAAAATGTTGCGCGCCGGACGCGGTATGGGCGCAAGCAGCTTGATTTGGTCGAGTGCCAGCGCTTGGTCCGATGGGGCGCACATCGGCGACAGGCGCTCGTCGGCCATGAGAGACACCATGTCGGTGACGGGTGCACCTCCGAGTGAGAGGGCGCGCACCGTCCTCGATGTCTCGTCCCATTGGCCGACACAGAGCGTGCCCTTGAATCGGTACGTGGCGAGTTTCATGGCTGATCCTGGCGATCGAACCGTGGGCTAGCCCACGACGACGCCGGCGTTGCGCGATTCGTCATAGTCAAAGGTTCCGTTGAGAAATATTTTGTGCTTTTCGAAATACCAGCGTTTCGGCGTCGGTTGCGGCGTCCGGTCGACTTCCACGCCGCCTTTGAACACGAAATCCAGAAGACTCTTTTTCTGAAGAATGGTGACATCCCGGGTGGGATCGCCGCTCACCACGATGATGTCCGCCAGCCTTCCCGCCTCCAGCTTGCCGACTTCGTGGCCGAACCGGCGCAGAATGCCGGTGGCTCCCAGTGTGCCGCAGTGAATGGCCTGCAACGGGGACATGCCGAGCAGGTCGACGAACACCTGCGTCTCGTGCGCGTGCCATTGGCCGTACGGCACGGGCGACCAGCCGGATTCCGAGCCGGTGATGAGGGGAACCCCGGCCCGCCATGCTTTCGTCAATCCGATGGCCGCGGCTTCCACTTCTCTCGAAAAGGCGCCGGATCCCGACACCCCGGCCTGTCCGCGATTCGCGTTGATGATGTTGATGAGAAGGGTCAGAGTGGGAATGATCACACACCGATTCTGCAGGCACAGATCGATCCCCTCGTCATCGATGTAAGAGGCGTGAAAAATGACGTCGAAGCCGGCCTTGGCGGCCCCAATGACGGAATCCCGCGAACGCGCGTGAATCGAACACATGACGCCCAAGCGGTGCGCCTCCGTCGCGATCAGCGTCAGCTCTTCAACCGTCAACGCGGAGCCGTCCAACGAGTCGGGCGTGATCAGCGAATCGCTCGATCCGGATACTTTGATGCAGTCGACGCGATCTTTCACCTGGTAGCGGATGGCTTCGATCAAGTCAGCCTTGCTTCTCATCAGCACTGCCGCCTGGCCGGGCGGAAACTGCATCTCATTGGGAAAGGAATCCTCGAGACCCTGATGGGTCGTCAGCTGCCTGCCGGACACCGCGAATCGCGGGCCTTCGATCATGCCGACATCGATGGCGTCGCGTATGCACGGTGCGATGTTATAGGTCGTCGCCGCGTCGAATGCGCTGGTGACGCCGGCTTGCAGCACCTTCCTGGCGTTCATCGCCGCCTTCAGTGTTCGGTACTCGACCGGTGTGTAGAGCGCCAGCTCTTCTTCCGATCGTGCCTCTCCGAAGGAGATGTGGGTGTGACCGTCGATCATCCCGGGCAGAATGCTGCGTCCCGGCAGGCGGATTTGACGGTGATCGTCCGCGGCGAAAGCCGACGGCATGTCCCTCTCGGCGCCCACCCATTCAATTCTTTCGCCTTTGAAGGCGACTGCTCCATTCTCCAGCGGTGCGTTCAATGTGCCGTCGATCACTCTGCCGTAGATGGTCGTCCCGGGGTAACGTTCCTTGGTCATGCGCGTCCTTTGTCAGCGGCAGCCTGCCTCATCGGGAATAATGAATGGGCGGCGGCAAGAAATTTATCAGTCTGTTCCATCGCGATGGAATGCGAGCAAAGTCCCAGCAAGGTCACGTCGGCCTGCGGCAGCCGCGCAGCCAGCTCAAGGGTAATGGATGGCGGGAACCCCACGTCGTCACGCCCGTGCAGCATCGACACTTTGCAGCGAACGGCCGCCAACTCTTGAGCGCCGAGTATCGTTTGTTCGATATAGACCTGACGATCGCCGCTGAACATGGCGCGGAAATAGGGCGCGTAGGTCGTGTCCTTGTGGAGAATATTCATGCGCGCGTCGAGATAGGCATCGTCGATCAACGATTTATCGTGGATCAGCACTTCCGCCGTACGACGCAATTCGTCGCGATTCGCGGGGAATGTCCACACCTTTTCCACGGCGGGGTTCAAAGGGAACGGGGCGCCCATCGAGGCGGTGGTCATCACCTCGGCAATGCGCGGCTCGAGCGTCGCCAGCTTCAGCGCCAGGGCCCCCGACAGCGAATGCCCCACCACGCCGATATGAGGCCCGGGCATGACGTCGATCAGTGCACGGCATTGCCTCAGCCACAATGGTATGTCGAAGTACGGCTCGACGCGCTTGCGTTCGGATTGGCCGAAGCCGATGAGGTCCATGGCGTGCACGTGAAAATACCGCGCCAGCGGATCCAACACCCGACGCCAGTTGCCGATGGTCGAAGCTCCCGGCCCTGACCCATGAATGAGGAGCAACGGATACCCCGACCCGCCTTCGAGATAGTGCACCCGGTACCCTTCGACGGTCAGATTCCGTTCGATGAAATTCATTGCGGCGGCCGACCCGTTACGAGCTCTGCCTGGCGTGCGATCTACAACGCCGCAATGGTGTGCACTTCGAACAACAGCGACTCCTTGACGAGGCGGTCGATCATCAGCAGCGTATTCGGCGGATAGGCGCCATTGCGGAAGAATTTGGGGAATTCCCGCAGCCGGTACTCCATGAACAGAGGGATGTCCTGGGAATGCGCCAGATAAGTCGTAAATTGCACCACGTTCGCCCAGGCTGCGCCGCAGGATTCCAGCGCCAGCCGGGTATTCTCGAAAGCCTGTGCACACTGCGCATCGAATCCATTCGCGATCGAACCGTCCGAATGGGCGCCCACCTGACCGGCGACGAATATGTACTCGGAGGCCTTGACTCGTGCGACTTGCGAGTACTGACCGAGCGGGACGCCCAATGTGGGCGGATTGAATATCTCGATCGCTGCCATGTTCTACCTCGTCCTCAAGTTCAAGTTCAAGTTTAGTGACCCAATCGTTCGCCGCCGCTTGCGCCGGCGAGGCGTTGTCCGGCAATCCCTCAGGCCGAGGCGGTCGACCCAGAGTCGTGGCCCGCTGCCAGACGGGATGACTCGAATAGAACCAGCAGCCGCTCGCGCTGACGCATGATGTGCTCGCGGATGGCTTCCGACAGGCCGCCGAGATCACGCTTTTCGTAGCATTCGAGGATGCGTCGGTGTTCCGCCACCGTCTGATCCGAGATGTCGGGTGAGCGATCGTAGAGCACCTCCAGCCATTTCAGATACAGGTCGCAGTCGCCGCCGACCTGATTGACGAACTCGTTCGAACAGCTGAGACGGATCTTCTTGTGCCATTTATCGCAGGCGGCGATATAGCGCTTGCTGTCGCGAGCCTTGACGGCCCGCGCCATCCGGTCGACATATTGGCGCAACTCGAGGCAATCCTCCTTCGTGGCATTCTGTGCCGACAGATAGGTGCGGCCGACGTCGACGATCCACCACAGCTCATACTTGGCCGAGATCATGTCGCGGCTGGGGATGGTGATCATCCGGTCGCGGGCGCCGACGCGTACCGCGAGGCCCGCCTTCTCCAGATCGAGCAGCGCCTCGCGGGCGGGCGAACGGCTCACTTTGAAGTTCTCCGCGACGGACTCTTCCGACAGCCGCGTCCCCGGCAGCAGTTCTCCCGTGATCACCTTGCGCTCCAAGATCTCGTACAGCTGCGAAGAGAGCGTTTTGCGCTCCAACACCTGCCCTGCATCAGAATTCTTCATGTTTCATCCAGCCTGTATGCCCGCGAGTATTGAATTGCTCATCGCTTCGCGCGCCTCGAAGGCCTTCGATCTAAATGAGCTTATCGCCGGATGATAACACCTCTTGCTTCGACATTGGAAGGTGATACCATCCGGTCGACAGTGTTCCGTATACAGAACACGGAGACGCACCGTGAGCCGGGCGGTGACGCACCGTGAGCCGGGCGGTTCGCTGCGTTGCGTCGCTTGAAGGGATGAATATTTGACGATGCGGGATGGCGATCGGGATGCCAGGCCCTCTCTTCGACCTCGGCGGGGCCCAGGGTCCAATTGGACCGATGCCGCGCGCATTGACCGGTCCCTGGGATGGAGGCAATAACAAGCGGAGAGCACCGAACGATGTTGTATTCACGAACTTTCATACTCTCGATGGTGATGATTGCCGCGCTGGCGCCGGAACGGTCGCATGCCTCGACGACGGCGGCCGATGCGGGCGATTCCTTTCAGATCGATGAGATCATCGTCAGCGCGCGCAAGCGCGACGAACGCCTCATCGACATTCCGGAGTCGATCTCCGTGATATCGGCCGACGATTTGCTCAAAAAGGGCATTCAAACCATCGAAGATGTCGGCCGCCAAACGCCCAACCTGCAGCTCAACATGCGTCAGGACCTCACCACGAATGTCGTCATCCGCGGGATCGGGGCCTACGGGGATGTATTGGGGGTCGGCTTCAGCATCGACAACGTGCCGAATTTCACCGATCAGACCATGCGGCTGGAAGATGTGGAGAGCGTGGAAATCCTGAAGGGCCCTCAGGGCACCCTGTACGGCGGTAGCAGCATCGGGGGACTGGTGAGGTATGTCAGCAAGCGGCCCGAGTTCAATTGGGAAGGGGAGACCTTCGCGGAGGTCGGCAACTACTCGCACATCGATGTTTCGGCCGCACAGAATATTCCGCTCATCGACGGCAAGCTGGCCCTGCGCGTTTCTGCGTATGACGTGAAGGACGACGGCTATATTTCCAACACCGAGTTGGGGATCAACGCGGACCCGTTGACGGACTACGGTGTGCGCGCCGTCCTCCTGTACAAGCCGGCCGACACCCTCGAGGCCCTGTTGACCTTGCGCCATTCTTACATTCAGAACGGCGGCGACATGTATATCCCCGTTCTGGCGGTCAACGCTTACACCTACGACGCCCACTTCTTTCAACCCGCCTACAACAAGCGGTCGACCTATGGTTCGGTGCTGGAGATCAACGACCAGCTACCGATCGGGAAGCTGACCTCCATCACCTCCTATACGTCCTCCAACACTGAGGTTAATGTCGACGTGTCCCAGACGCCGGCTGGCATGCCGGGCGAAAGCTACTACACATTGCCCGGCAACCGGCCGACCGAGGTTGAAACCCAGGAGATCCGGCTCACCTCGCCCTCGGGCGGCAGCTTCGAGTGGTTGGTCGGCGCGTACGGTGCCATCATCAAAAACGTGCTCCTGAATCGCATCGGGGCCACCTTCGTACCTGACCCCACGCCGACCGAACTCTACGACTTCGACACGAGGCGCACCGATACCGCCGCCTTCGGCACGGCCAGCTATCATTTGGGACCGGTACGCTTGGACGCGGGCGTCCGCCTCGCCAAGACCGTCTACGATGCGATGATTTACGTGGAATCCGGCGGCCTGCCCAATCAGCATAACTCGATCACTTCGCGCGCCGTGTTGCCGAAGTTTTCCATCTCGTATGCTCTTCCGAGCGGGGGACAGGTGTATGCGACGGTGGCCAAGGGCGAGGAGCCGGGTGCGGTCAACACCGTCTCCACGGCGCCGATTCCCTACAAGTCCGAAACCTCCCAGAGCTATGAAATCGGCATCAAGGGCGAGACCTCGAATCGCGAGCTCGAGTACGACGTTGCCGCCTTTTATGTTCGCAACAAGGATCACCAGTATCAGACAAATTTTTACGACCCGGTGTTCGGGTTGGTTGCCCTCATCAGCAACATCGGAGAATCGCGTACCTACGGAGTCGAAGCCGACGCGACCTGGCGCCCCACCACGGCGCTGCGTTTCGGGATCAGCGGCGGGTATCTCAATGCGAAGTGGACCCAGGCGACCTTCTTTGGCACCCCCATCAACGGCAACGAGATCCCCAACGCGCCCAGAGCGACGGCCGACGCGAGCGCCGGCTACTCGGCACCTGTGCTCTCGAATCTCAAGTTCGATGCCAATTTCGACGTGAGTTATACCGATGCGATGTGGTGGGATTTGCCGAACACTCCCGCAACCAAGGAGCCGCCGCATTTCCTGGGGAATGCACGCATCGCCCTCGGCAGCGATCACCGGGGCTGGCAGGTGGCGTTCCGTGTGGCAAACTTGTTTGGCGCGAGGTATTGGACCGAATACTTCCCGGCTTTCTTCCCGCCAGGCACTTATCCGTGTCCGGGATGCAGCGACATGGGGGCGCCGGGAGCGCGCAGGCAATTCTTCGGTTCGGTTTCGTTCAAGTACTGAAGACGAGTCTGCCAAAGGAGAAACCTTGAAATACCCGCTCCTGAAATTGGTATGGCAATCGGTTCGCCGTCGTGGCGTTCGCACAGGCACTGTTGCCGCGTCCTCTTCGCTGTCCCTGTGCCTGTGCCTGTGCCTGTGCCTGTGCCTGTGCATGAGTTCCGCACGCGCCGAGAGCGATCGGCTGGTTGGATTGGTGCCGCCGCTCGTGGCTCAGAAGCCCTTGAAGATTGGGGTTACCCTCGTTCACCTGAATGATACCTTTTGGAAGGGCGTCGCCTACGGCATCGTCGACGAGGCAAAGCGATCGAACGTTCAGGTCGTCCGGGTCTCGGTTGCAGGCGGGTATGGGAAAACGCGGGAGCAATTCGCGCAGCTCAATACCTTGAAGACGCTGGGCGTGAACTACGTCGCTCTCGGCGCCGCCAGCTTCGATGGCTACGAGCCCATGATCCGGGAACTGAAAACCGCCGGCATCAAGGTGATCGCCGCGGCCATTCCGGTGAACAGTGTCAGCGTGGCATTCGGCGTTACGCAGGACGACGCGTTGATCGGCAAGGTGCTGGCCGATGCCATCTGCGCCAAGAACCATAGCGCGAAAATCGTTGCCATTCCGGGGCCGGCGGGCGCGGAGTGGGCGCGCCTGCGCTACGTGGGCTTCATGGACGAAATGAAGCATTGCCCGGCTGCCATGGTCTATCCCGGCGCGTTTCGCGGTTCGGTTGATCTGCAAGAAGGCTTGTCGCAAACGGCTGATCTGCTTTTGAAGCATCCGGAAGCCGATTTCGTCTACACGCCGCAAATGTCCCTCGGAATGGGCGCCGTCCAGGCGGGCCGCCAGTTGAGTCGACATGTCCAGGTGGTCTCGAGCGCCGTAGTGAAGGCGGCCGTTCCCATGTTGATCGATGGCCGGCTGTTGGGCGTGGTTTCGGAGCCCGCGATCATCATGGGCCGCCTGATCGTGCAGTATATGATCCGGGACGCGGAGGGGAAGCCCATGCCAAATTTCGTGCAGCCCAGCGGGTCGCCATATCCATATCTTCTGACGCCGCCGACTTTGATCACCGTGGGCAACGCCGCCAGTTTCCCCTTGGATGTATACGAAATCCCGCCGGCGGATTTCAAACTCGACGCCTTTCAATAGCGTGGCCGCGAGTTCCCGCGTGAGCCTCGATCCGCACACCACCTTGGCGCGCGCGAACAGAAATGCGGCGCTTCCGTTCCTGGAAGTGAGCCGGCTGTCCAAACGTTTCGGAGCGACTCTGGCGCTCGACGATGTGGGAATGGCATTTTTCCCCGGTAAGATTCATTGCGTGCTGGGGGAGAATGGCGCGGGTAAGTCGACCCTCGGCAAGATCATCGGCGGGATTCATTCGAACGACGCCGGGACCATTACCATCGAGGGGCACGAGGTCACGCTCGGAACCGTCAATCGCGCCCGCCGGCTCGGGATCGCCGTCGTATTTCAAGAGCTTTCCCTGGCGCCCGATCTCTCGGTCCGCGCCAACCTGCTCCTGGGCGTCGAGCCGCACACGCATCCGTTCGCCCGCCTGCGCCGCACATGGGAGAACGAGCGCGTGCTCGCCGTATTGAAGAGGCTCAAGGTCGATGTCGGCCCGGAGAACGGGGTCGGCCGTCTGTGCGTCGCCACGCAGCAGCTTCTCGAGGTCGCGAAGGCGCTGATCAGACATCCCCGGATGATCGTGCTCGACGAACCGACGGCGATGCTCAACGACGCGGAAAAGCATAATTTATATGCCGTCCTGTCCACCCTCCGTGCCGAGGGTGCGACGATCGCGCTCATCACTCATCATCTCGAAGATGTAGAGACGCTCGCGGATCATGTCAGCATCATGCGCGATGGACGCGTGGTGGATTGCTTTGCCGTCTCGGGCGCCTCCGATTCGAAGATGATTGCCGAGAAGTTGAGCGGCGTGCGGCCGGTACACTCCCGCGATTCTGCAAAGCAACCGGTCCGCGAAGCACCCTTCCTGCGCATTGACGGCTTGCTCGACCGTGCGGGGAAGCCCGCGCCGCTCGACGTGAGGCGCGGCGAAATCATCGGCCTCTATGGCGTCGTCGGCTGCGGTGCGCAACACATCGTGGACGCCTTGGTGGGCTTGCGCCCGGCATCGGAAATCCATGTGACCCTCGATGGCTGCCGGCGGGTCAGCGCGACGCCGGCCCAAGCTCGCCGAGCGGGCATTTCCTATCTGCCGACGGGCCGCGCCAGCAACGGTATTTTTCCGACCCGCTCGATCCGGGAGAATCTGAACGTCTCCTTGCTCGGCCACTACTCGCGGGGCGGCCTCATCCTTCGGCGGCGCGAAGCGGCAGGCACGCGGTTTCACCTGGCGGCGAGCGCCGTCAAGTACGCCGATCTCGAAGACGACATCGTGCATTTGAGCGGCGGAAATCAGCAGAAAGTGCTGGTGGCGCGGGCGCTGCGCGCGGGCACCCGGATGTTGATCCTCGAGGATCCCACGGCCGGCATCGACATCGAGGCGAAGCGGCAAATACAAGAGGCGATTCGTGCGCGCGCGGCCGACGGCATCGCCGTCATTCTGGTTTCCAGCGATCTTCTGGAAACGATCGAACTCGTGGATACGCTCTATACCCTGTACGCAGGCAAGGTGGTTTCGCAGTTTCCGTCACCTCAACTGCGGGACAGGGCCGCCATCGTGGCCGACGTCATCGGCCAGCAGTCACCGGCCGGTGCGGGTTGATGCGCGCCCCGGGAACATTGGGCAGGGTGGTCACCGCGTTGCGAAAGCGCCGCCAGGATACCGTGCTTCCGGTGTTGATCGCGCTCATTGCGATTCTGGCCGGCATCATCGAGCCGCGCTTCTGGACCGTCGATAATCTGCTCAATCTCGCGCGCCAGATGGTACCCTTGCTCGTCGTGTCGGTGGGACAGGCGTTTGCCGTCATCAGCGGCGGTCTCGACTTGTCCCTGGCCGCCATTATTTCTCTCGGTGGAGTGGGCGGCATCCTGACGATGAACCGCTTTGGCATCGCGTCCGGCATCGGCTGCATGCTGCTGATCGGCGTCGGAACCGGCCTCCTGTCCGGCTCCATCATCGCGTATTTCCGCACCACTCCCCTGGTGGTCACGCTCGGCATGCTTTCCGTTGCCCAGGCGTGCGCGCTGATTCTCTCCAACGGCACTCCGATCTACGACGTGCCCGCGCCCTATGCCGAACTCGTTGGATTCGACTCCATCGCGGGGCTGCCGTGGTCGGTCTGGATCGGCATAGCGACCACGCTGGGTGGCGGATTCCTGCTGCGCCATACCGTGTTCGGCCGCTATGTCTACGCGATCGGGTCGAATGCGTCGGCGGCCACCAAATCGGGCGTCGACGTTCCCCTCTACACCATGCTGGTCTACGGGCTCAGCGGTCTTTGTGCAGCCATTGCCGCGGTCGTACTCACCGCGTGGGTGGGCTCGGCCCAACCGGTCGCTGCGGCGGATATCACGCTGCAGTCGGTGGCCGCGGTGGTATTGGGCGGCGTCGCGTTGACGGGCGGCCGTGGTTCGATGCTGCAGGTCATCTACGGCGTCACCATGCTCAGCATGCTGTCGAACGTCATGAACATGATCGGAGTGTCGGCGTACTACCAGACGCTGGTCATCGGCTTCGTGATCATCCTTGCGGTGATACTGGATCGCTTGCGGCGCGGCAGGTACGCCTGATGCCGCGGTGCTCTGACATTTTTGCGACGACTTTTAGCGGAGACGCCTCATGATTACCGACACGCCGATTACCTGGCCGAGTTCCGACTTCTCCAGGATTCCGTTCGCGATCTACCACGACCGCGCCATCTATGAGACGGAGCAGGAGCGGATATTCAAAGGCCCCGTATGGAATTACCTCGCGCTGGAGGCGGAACTGCCCAAGCCGGGGGATTTCGTGACCACGCGCGTCGGCGACACGCCGGTCCTGGTGAATCGCAGCCAGAGCGGCACGATCCACGCGTTCATCAATCGATGCATGCATCGCGGCGCCGAACTGCGGCGTGAGACCTGTGGGAACGCGCTGCTGCACACCTGCGTCTATCACCAGTGGGTTTACACCCTCGAGGGCAATCTTCGCGGTGTGCCGTTCGCGTCCGGGGTCAACGGCGTCGGCGGCCTGCCTCGCGATTTCAAGAAATCTGACATCAAGCTCCAGGCGCTCAAGGTCAGCATCTATAAGGGCGTCATATTCGGCACCTTCGATGACTCGGGCGAAACACTGCACGATTTCTTGGGCGAAGCAGTGCGGGGCGAGCTGGATCGACTATTCGCGAAGCCCATCAAGGTGCTCGGTTATCAGCGTCAGCGCATCGGCGGCAATTGGAAGCTCTACAACGACAATGTGCGCGATCCCAATCACGGCGGACTCCTCCACATGTTTCACGCGACGTTCGGCTTGTATCGGCTGAGCCAGGTCGGCGGCGCGCGGATGGACGAGCGGCATCGGCACAACATCAGCTATAACCAGCTGGGATCCGATGACGTGAAAGCGCAGTCCGAGGGCTACAGCGGCACCTCCAAGGTCTTTCAGCCCGACTACCAGCTGAAAGACATGCGGATGCTATCCAACCGCAAGGAATACCCCGACGACGTGACGTTGGTGATCCTGTCGATTTTTCCGAACTGCGTCTTTCAGCAGATCGCCAATTCCCTGTGCACCCGTCAGATTCGATCCTTTGGAGTCGACGAGATGGAATTGTATTGGACCTACTTTGGCTACCAAGACGACGACGAATCCATGAGTGCTCACCGCCTGCGCCAGTCCAACCTGTGCGGTCCCGGCGGATATATTTCCATGGAGGACGGCGAGGCTGTCGAACTCGTACACCGGGCCACGCTTCGTCAACTCGACGCGCATGCACGAGTGGAAATCGGCGGTAAGGGCGAGATCTCCGATTCGCCGAACTTGGTTACGGAAGTCCCCATTCGGGGATTCTATTCGTACTACCATGAACTCATGGGTTTCGATTCGCTGCCCGCGGAGTCGGGCACATGATTTCCGCCGAGAACCGCTTTCTCGTGGACGATCTGCTGGCGGATGCGGTCAACCTGCTGGATCACGATGAACTCGAGGCCTGGGTCGATTGCTTCACGGAGAATGCCGTCTACCGAATTCTCTCCCGCGAGAACACGGAGCTGAACCTGCCGCTGCCTCTGTTCCAATGCGAAAACAAGAACATGATCCGCGATCGGGTGCTGTCCCTGCGCAAGGCCAATGTGACCAATTTGCATCGCGACCGGCATGTGGCCGGGCCGGCCAAACTCAGCTTGGGAGAAAGTGACTTGATCATCGCGGAGTCGAGCTATGCGCTGTATCAAAGCACCTTCGAAGGAATGAGCCGCTTGTTCAGCGTGGGTGCATATCGCGATCGCATCAGCATCGAGAAGGGAAAGGCGCAGTTTGTCGAGCGTGCGGTGATCGTGGATATGTTCAGCGTCCCGACCATGTTATCGACGCCCATCTGAGGAAGCGCCGCAGACTGCGACTCACGGCGTCAAATGCAAATACTGCAGCCCCGCCGTCGCGGCAAACGTGAGCGCCGGCACCAGCACGGCCTTCACCAGCGGCTGCTGCGAATACGAGGCGAATGCGCCCTCATGCAGTTTCTTGACCCGGCCGAGCAGGGTTTGCAGCTGCGACACCTCGCCGCCCTCGGGATTCGTGGCCTGCAGGGCGAGCCGGATGTCCTCCATGCGCCGGCGTACCGTCGACCGCCAGCGTTCCGCGACGCCGCGCAACAGGACGGCCGCGAGCACCACCAGCGCCGAACTGCCCACCAGCGCGATGGGGTTGCTGGCGAATCCCAGTTCGCCGAATTCGACGGTGAGCACCGCCAGCGTCAATGCCGCAATCACGAGGGACGGGTACAGCACCAGGCTGGCCACGCAATCGGTGCGCAGGCCGATGAGACGGAGGTTGAGCCACATGGTGGTCCACTCTTTCCGCAGCGCCAGGCGCTTCGACTCGTTGTCCACCAGCGTGGCGGGCCACGCAGGCTGGTGATACAGCAGGTCGAGAAAAAACGAGCGCGACAGGAACATGGCATCCGCCACCCAGAAGATGAGCCATTGCAGCGCCGTCAGACTCACGATGGAAATGCCCGCCACCCAGGCGCTCTCCGCGGAGCCGGCATGCAGCAATTCGGTGCCGCCCACCAGCGATTTGCCCGCCCATTGCTCGAGAATCAGCAGGGCCACCGTGGAGAGCAGCGTCGCCACGGTGACCCTCACCAGTCGCGCGCGCGAGTGGCCGCGATACAGATAGCGTGCCATGAGCACTTCGATGGGTGAGAGTTGCGGGTCCTCGAGCGGAGCGGCCCAATCGGCGGAGAGATGGTTGTTCGGGAACCAGGAGATTTCCCGCCACCGTGCCCGCCAGGTTTTCAATTCCCTGCTGCGCCAGGCGATGAGATGCGCGCTCGAGTGCTTCAGTTGAAATTCGCCGCGGATTTCCTCGACGTTCTCACCGAGCTTGCGTTGTCCGCGGAGCAGCAAGGCGATCACGAGGACCACGGACAGTGCCTCGATCAGTCCCGCGGCCCACAGGCTGGCGCCGCCGAAAATCGGCGTGGGCTGGCGGGTTTGCCCGAACGTCAGCCAATCCACCATCGAGGGCCAGGCCGCCGCCGACGCGATCAACAGAGCCGCGAATCCGGACAGCAGGCGCATCCGCCGCTTGCGGAGCTTGGGTTCGCTGTTGGGTTTATCGAACACGTTGACGGTTTCGATGCACCACGTCGTGCCCTTGGCCGCCCAGATCACCATCAAGGTCAGGGCCGCGAGCACGGCGCCGATTTGCAGACCCACCCGCCACGACCCGACGCTCCAAAACGAGGCCCGTCCACGAGCGGCAATCGACAGGCATTCCTTGTCGAGGTCGCAGGTCG
Organism: Gammaproteobacteria bacterium; assembly: GCA_034667965.1. Taxonomy (GTDB): domain Bacteria; phylum Pseudomonadota; class Gammaproteobacteria; order Steroidobacterales; family Steroidobacteraceae; genus Bog-1198. Next base: position 60,698 of record JAXDQI010000199.1, on the reverse strand, counting down.
CCGGCGAGTGCCGTTCGTCCGTCAAGTCGAAGGCCTGCGTGCGTCCGATCTCGAACACATGGGGGCGCAAAGTCCATTCCAATCCCAGCCCGGGATCGAAGGCGGGCTCGGGCGCGCCGCCGCGCGCGGCCGCCGCCGCATGCAAGTAGCGGTGCACGGCCACGAGCGTGCTGAAGTACGTGGCGCTCTGGTAGCCGTCGCGGAACGGCGGGATGCTGGATTGCAGCTCGGGACGCAGCTCGAGACCCAGGCTCGAGCCCACGACCAAGTGCCGCGTCCACTGCAGACTGGCGCGATCCAGCAGCCGCGCGTCCATATCGGTGGTGAAGAAGGCGACCCGGGGGAAGGAGTTGCGCAGCGCCTGCATCACCAGCAGCTTGTCGTACAAATCGCTTCCCAGCACGCCGATGGCGAGGATGCCGTGAGGCGGGCAGGCGGCGGCGGCGTCGAGCGCCGCGGGTGAATCCCCCGAGGCCATCGCGGATCGGCAGCCATTTTCGTCCACCCGGGCGGCGAGGGCGCTGGCAAGCCGGCGTAAATAATCGAGCTGCCCCTGGCCCGTGGCAGCCTCGGACGGCGCGCCCGCCGCGTCCGCGGGCGCGGAGCCCGAACCTTTGCCGGCGCCGTTCTTGCCGGCCCCGTCGCCTAAGTCCGGCACCGGCGGCGCGAGACCGTCGAGGCCGCGCAGGTAGGTGAAGCACAGGGGATGCCGGCCCCGGCCCACGTGCTCGATGTCGGCGCCGATGCGCGGCGACACCGCGCACCCGCCGAAGTACTCGCCCATGCGCCGGGCATACAGTGTGTCGCGCTCGGCCACGAGGGCGATCTGACTGACGTGCTGCACACCGCGGCGCTTCAGTTCAGTCCACAGCGCATGCGTGACCGTGCAGTCATCGGCGACCAGCCGGTACAGCCTGACGTGCTTGTCCGACCACGTATGAAGCAGCCCCGCCAGCGTGGCTTCGTCAGGCGGCGTCTCTCGTTGCTCCATGGCCTGACACTTGCCGGATTGATCGAGCAGCCACTCATCCGCGGCGGTGGCGCGTGGTGAGTAGACCGCGATGTCGCGATGAATCGCCAAGGTGGGGCCGCACTTGTTTTGCGTGCCCTTGCAGCGCTCCAGTTCCTCCCGCATGGCGAACAACCCATCCGAGTCCGCGGGTCCCATGATGGCGGTGGTCAGAGACAGTCCGGGCCCCGGGTCGATGTCGTCCATGAGTTTCTGAAAATGCCACAACGGCCGGCTGCGAAAGCCATCCTGGTCCAGCCACAGGATCAGCACGCGACGATGCGCGGCAGCCGCCGTGTCGTCCGGTTTCAGCCACTCATAGGCGGCGATGTCGTGGCCCGGAGAGGGCTCGCCTTGATAGATGCCGGTCAGCGAGATGTAGCCCACGTGCTCGCTGTTCACCGGCACGAAGCCGGCACGGTGCAAGCCGGCCAGCACGGCATAGCGGATACGGCGCCGCGTTTCGATGTCGTCGGCGTACGGTGCGCCGGGAACCATGGCGCCCAAGACCAGAACATTTTCGACGTGCTCGACATTGTCCTTGAGCAGGCTTCGCAGCCGATTCGTGGTGTGATCGAGCGGCGCAGCGCCGGCGTCGGGATTTGTCGGCGGCCGCGGTTCGGTGCTCTTGCGGCCGGCATTGGCCGCGGCCTCCAGATCATCGCCGGCCTTGGCGGTGGCCGCGGCGCCGAGCGGGTCCTCCCACAGCCGTGCCTCCACGTCCTGATCCTCGGAGGGCGTGTGGCGATAGACCGGCGCCGTCGCATCGGCGGGCCGCACGTCTTGAAATGGATGCTGGTTCAAGGCGAAGGCGCCGGCGAGGCCCACGAGCACCGCAATCCACACGGATGGCGGCAGTCCCAACGGGTTCGATGAATCCTCAGCCATTTGGCCTCCCTGCGGTATTCAGTTCTTGAGGTGCTGCACGGCCATGTGGGCCCAGTCGTGCAGGAAGATCGACTCCCAATACCGAGCGGCCTCCGCATTGAAGATCACCAAACTGGCGTCCCGGTTGGTGGTCACGCCGGGCGGCGACCAGTTCTGGCTGCCCACCGCGACCACCGACGAATCCACGACGATGCCCTTGTTGTGGAGATTGTTCTGGATGCGGATCAAGTTCCCGTCGATGCCCGCCGCCTGCAGCTGTTCCAGCGCGCCCGCCTTGGCGAAGCCGCTCAAGATGAGGCGCACATCCAGACTCGCGCGAACTTTCTTGGCGATGGCTTCGATGAGGCCGGCCAGCACCACGCCCTCGGGTTTGTCGGAAGGCGTGATGTAGGGAATCTGGATGTACAAAGTGCGCGTGGCGCTGTTGATCAAGGCGAGAATCACATTGGCGTAATTGTCCGGTGTCAATACCGGCTGAATTTTCATCCGCGCGGTGATGGTCTTGGGTGCGAAGAACTGTTGCGGCACGCGCGACGCTGCGGGCAGCTCCGGCGTGGCCAGCGTGCTCAAGGCATCGATGGACGCCGTGACGGCCGCCGGCGCCTGGTGCTGCGATGCCACCGTCAGATCGTTCCGCAGATATTTTTCGAACAGCGCCGCGAGTGCCGGATGCTCGACGATGACATGCCAATCGCGGTCGCTCGACTTCAAGGTGGACTGGGCGCCCGCCGGGTCGTTGACGGGATCGATGTCGGGTTGGTTGGAGTTGTTCCAGTTGCCGCTCGACAGCCAGAAGGCCGTGCCATCTCTGACCGCGACCTTGATGTGGTAGGCGGAGGGATAGATCCACGCCGCCGCCTCGGGATCCCGATCCTCGAGCGCCCACGCGAACTGCAGCCGCGATCCGAGCGATGCCGCCAATGCGTCGTGGGTCTCGGCATCCGATTGATCGAGGGTGCGGTCGGCCGCGGGATGATCCAGCACCAGGTTGAGATGCTTCTTCGCGGTGAGCGATGCCTGCAGCGTCTGCAAGATATGCGCCGAGGTGAAATCGTACATGCCCACGGTGAGCTGCGCTTTCACTCCCATCAGAAAGGACTTGAGCTGCGGCCATCCGGCATCGGGGCTGGCATGACAGGTGAGGGTGAAGGTGTCGACGATGGCCTGCAGCGGCGCATTGGCCGGCGGTGTATACGGGAGATTGGGCTTGGCCGGAGCAGGCGCGGCGGCCGCGGCCTCGTCGAGCGGCGCCAGTCGCCGGCCGGTGAGATCGCGCTCCAGCGCAAACTGCGGCAAGGCGAACTCCTCCGCTGCGCGCGCCGTCACGGCCGCGTACAGCGCGGGATTATTTGCGCGTAATCGCTCCATCGGGCCGGCCTCGCGCACGTCCACCGCGAATCCGCCGAGCGTCTCCGGCAGACGATCCTGCGGCGGCAGCTCGTCGCTCTTCTTGTCCACGGTCACGACGATGGCCGGCTTCTTGGTGAGCCAACCGCCCGCCATTTGATAGGCGGGCCGCACCGACAGCACACCGGGTTTCGTGAGGTCGCTGAGATGCTGTGAAATTACCTGATCGATGGCCTGCGCCGACGGCGTCATGAAGGCGTGCGTCGCGGGGTCCGCGGCGGGCGCGTCGGCGCCCGGCGCTTCGGCACCCGGTGCTTCGGCGCCATGCACCCGGTTCGAGTACATGAACTGCACCGGAATCCGGGCACCGCCATCGGCGGCCAGCACTTCTTGAAAGACCTCGCTCAGCGAGGTGGCCGCAGCGATGGGTTGATCGCCGCACTCGCGTCCCTGCCGCGACATCCAACCGAGAAAATCATTGTTGGTCGATTCGATGGCATCCTTGACGTCGGCGTCGGTGCGGAATTCGTTGAGCTCGTGGTACAGCGTGGCGACCACGTTCTTCCACGATTGATCGAAGGCGACGATGCCGTTCTGCGTGCGGTCGGCGAGCATTTGCGAATACACGTTGGCGGAGTAGTACAGAGTGACGCTCTTGCCGTTCTTCTGCGTGTGCACCGAGCCGTGATACCCGCCGAGGCCATCGGGTGAGGACGCCGTACCCATCTTCAACACCGTACCGGGCGGGAGCAGCAGATTGAATACCGTGGTGCCCAAATCCTGAGCGCCCAAGATCGATGCGTTGAACAGTTGGACCACCTTGCCCTGTACGTCGGGTTCGTCCAACTGCAGCGGCTTGGCGTCGTGCAGCATCACCGAGGGCTTGGCATCGCAGGTCACCCGAGTGCCCGGAAAATACTGACCCATGATGCCGTTCAGGCGCCGATCCTGCATCGCCCGCGTGATGGCCGCGTCGATCAGCGCGATATCCGAACTTGCCCAATCGGCGGCGGAGCCCAAGTAGATGTTTTGAAATCCCATCTGCGGCACGACGCGGCCGCCGTGAAAAATCAAGTCATCGAGCGGCGACGATACGATGCCGTCGGCGATGGCTTTCGGATTGGGCCACGCCTGACCCGGCAGCGAGCTGTTGACGTAGTGAGATTTTTCAACCGGTGATCCTGGCCGCGCCTGAATGCGCATCGCATACGCGGCGACATTGATCTTGTTCTGCATGACCCTACTCCTTTGGGTGCGACCGCCCATCAGGCGGTCGACCGCATCAAGCGGATGCCGACACCGCGGCACCCTGCTGCCAACGGTACAGCCGTAACATTACTTCCGTATAACGGCGGGCGCCACTCGCGATGACAACTATTCGTGCACGGAAGAATATATTTGTTCGGATGTCGGGAATCGCCATCGGATTCCGTTCTGTAAGTAAAGAGTCTACGACTGATCGCTCAAATCTTGACGCATCGCAATGCAACGGGCGGTGTACGAATGACTCGACCTTTTACCTGATTTAGTTCAGCATCCCGCTCGACGGTGCCCAGCGAAAAGGAAGTCACGTGGAAGCAGCACTCGCGTCGTTCGTACGATTGTCTTCCGCGCTGGTGGGCGACGATCTGCTGCCCGACGATCTGGCTGCGCTGTATTTCGAGCAAGCACGCACGGCGCTCGCCGATGAACTGCCTGCGCTGCTTGCGCGCTTCACCCACCTGCTGCAAAGCGGTGTCGAGCCGGTGACCGCCCTGCGGCAGCATCTGCTGCCGGACCCGCGCTGGGGTCCGCCGTCGAAAATCATCCTCGCCTTGTGGTTCAACGGCGGTATTAAAAATATGGCGGGCGATTGGGCGCCGGCGTCCGCCGATGGCTACTACCGCGCACTGGTGTGGGATGTCATCGGCGCGCATCCGCCGACGCTGTCGAACGGCTACTTCGGTCATTGGAAATATCCGCCGGAGTGTTGAGATGCCCGCCGACCATTTCGATGTGGTGATCATCGGCGCGGGCGTTGCCGGCGCGCTGATCGCCGATGTGCTGGCCGCGCGGCACGTGAACGTGCTCCTGCTGGAAGCGGGCGAGACGGGCGGTGACCGCGGCGCATTGACGGCGCGCTGGGCGGCGGCCACCGTCAAGGGCTTGGGCGCGCCCTACGTCGCGAGCCGTCCAGAGCGTATTCCGGGTCCCGAGCAGCCGGCCACCGAGGCGGACCGAAAGAATGCGCGCGACGTCTACTACGATCAGCAAACGCCGGAGAAATATTTGAGCACGTACGAGCGGCGCGTCGGCGGCTCCACGTGGCATTGGTTGGGCCACACGCCGCGGCTGCTGCCCAACGATTTCCGGCTGCGTTCCACGTACGGCGTGGGTGTCGATTGGCCCGTGGGCTATGCCGACTTGGAACCGTGGTATTGCAAGGCCGAGAAGGAACTGGGCGTGGCGGGCGACGATGCCGAGTGGCAGAACGTGCACGGCGCCTTCCGCAGTCAGCCCTTTCCGATGAGCAAGATCTGGCCGAGCTGGTCGGATGAGCTGTTCTCGCAAGCGCTCCGCGAGGTGCCCATATCCGGCCGGCGCTTGGCGGTTCTCTCCACGCCGTCGGCGCGGAACTCGCAGGCCTATGACGGCCGGCCGCCGTGCGCCGGCAACGCGAGTTGCGTGCCCATCTGTCCCATCGGCGCGAAGTATGACGGGTCGGTGCACGTCAAGAAGTCCGTCGCGAAGGGCGCGCAGCTGTGGGAGAAGAGCGTGGCGCTGCGCCTCGAGAAGGATGCCGACGGCGGCGTGCGCACGGTGCATTTCAAACGCTGGGATCAATCCGAAGCGAGGGTGCGCGGCCGCCTGGTCATCGTGGCGGCAAATGCCATCGAGTCGGCCAAATTGTTGCTGCTGTCGGGTGTTGCGAATTCCAGCGATCAAGTCGGGCGAAATCTGATGGATCACCTGCAGAAGGCGGTGCTCGGCTCGGCGCGTGAGCCGGTGTATCCCTTTCGCGGGCCGCCCTCGACCTCCGGCATCGAAACCTTCCGCGACGGCGAATTCCGCAAGATGCGCGGCGCCTTTCGCATGTCGCTGGGCAATGATGGCTGGAGCCGCAGCGGCTCGCCGCAGACGGATGTGGCGCGGCTCATCGAGACGGAGGGACTGTTCGGACGGGAGCTGCGCGAGCGGCTGTTCCACGAAGTGTCGCGGCAGGTGCGCATGAGCTGCTCGGTGGAGGTGCTGCCCAACCCGGCGAACCGGGTGACGTTGTCGCCATTGTTGGATTCCTTCGGCGTGCCGCGTCCGCAGCTGCACTTCGCCACCGATGATTACACCCGCGACGCCTTCGGGCCCGCGCTCGACGTGATCCAGGACGTGCTGCGTGCATTGGACGCGACGGTGACCAGCCTGGATCGCAATCCGCGGAACTACAGCGGCGCGGGGCACATCATGGGCACCTGCCGCATGGGCTTCGACGCGAAGACGGCGGTGGTGGACGCCGACTGCCGCTCCTTCGATCACCGGAATCTCTACGTCGTCGGCGCCGGCGCGTTTCCCACCTGCGGCACGGCCAACCCCACGCTCACGGTGGCGGCGTTGGCGCTGCGGGCGGCCGACCATGTGCTGTCGGTGCTGCCCGCCCTCGCCGCGGCGCCGGTGCCGGCATGATGTCGCGCTCCACGCTGCTCAAGCTGCTCACCGAAGCCTGCGAATTGGAGCACGGCTTGGCGTGTTCGTATCTGTACTCGGCCATGACCCTGAAGAGTCAACCGGACGGCCGGTTGCCCGCCGAGCAGGCACCGATGGTGCGCCAGTGGGCCTCGCAATTGTATTTCATCGCAGCGCAGGAAATGCTGCACCTGGCACAGGCCTGGAATCTACTCACCGCGCTCGGTGGAACACCGTACTACCTGCGGCCCAATTTCCCTCAGAACACCAAGTACTATCCGCTGCATCTGAAGCTGGTGCTCGAGCCCTACGGCGAGGCGGCGCTCGATCGATTCGTGGCCTATGAGAGGCCGCTGGAGTTGATGCCGGAGCATCGATTCGTACAGGACGCGGCGCGGCCGCGCGCGGCGGATGGCGAATCCTTTCGCACCATCGGCGAGTTGTACGATTCGATCGAGCAGGGCATCGCGGCGCTGCCGAATGCCATCGTCGGCGATCCGGCCGCGCAAGTGGGACCGGATCTCGTGGATTTTCCGGAGCTGGTGAAAGTGGTTGACGTCGCTTCAGCGCAGCGCGCCATCCGCTCCGTCACACACCAGGGAGAGGGCAATGCCACCGACCGCACCGATTGCCACTTCGGCATTCTCATGGCGCTGCGCGAAGCGCTGCTGCGCGCGAAGAAAGTCGATCCGGCCTTCGAACCCGCGCATCGCGCGCTGCCGAATCCCACCACCGATGCCTCGGAGCAGTACGGCGCGCCGCATGGCAGTCTCATCGGCAACGCCTACAGCCGCGACGTCGCGGCGGCCTTCGACGCGCTGTATTCGCTGATGCTCCGGATGCTGGGATACACGTGGAGTCCGGGCGGCAGCATGGCCGTGCGGCGGTCGTTCGGCCGGGGCGCCATCATCCTGATGGCGTCGGTGCTGAAACCTTTGGGCGAAGCGCTGACGCAATTGCCGGCATCCGATGATCGCGGCGGCCTCAACGCCGGGCCGGCGTTCGGCCTGACGCGTCATGTGCAGTTGTCCGCGGACGAGAGGGCGGCGCGCGTGCTGGTGAGCGAGCGGCTCAGCGAATTGACGGCGCAGGTCGGTACGCTCGCGGAGTCACCACAGGCGGTGTCCGGAATCAAGCGCGTGGCCGCATCGCTCGGACGCGTCGCACAGTCGATCTGACGATTCAAAGACGTACACGGTGGTTTCAACATGGAGTCTCTATGACCAATCCCACGACCAATCCTACGATCAGTTCCAAGAAGCTGCAGCCGTCGGCGCATGGCGGCGGCGTTCGCGGCGACAGCGCGGTGGCGAGTTCGACCCTGTTCACGGGCCGCTTCGGACGAATGTTTCGCTCGCTGCCCGCCGGCGTGTGGCGCAAGGAAACCTTGATGGCGCTGGGCGAGGCGATGACGGCGGATCCCGAAGTGGGCGACGATCCCACGATGCCCGCCGCGGCTCCTGAGAGCGACAAGCACATTCAGGACGACGAGGAGAACGCGGGCATCGCGGCGGGTTACACCTATCTCGGCCAGTTCATCGATCACGACATCACCTTCGATCCGGCGTCGAGCCTGCAGCAACAGAACGATCCGAATGCGTTGGTGGATTTCCGCACGCCGCGGCTGGATCTGGATTCGCTGTACGGCCGCGGTCCCGATGATCTACCGTACATGTACGACGGCAATAAATTCCGTCTCGGACGGCCCTTGTTCTCGAACGACTTGGCGACGAATGCGCAGGATCTGCCGCGCTACATCGATCCCAACAACCCGAAGGCGCCGCGGCGCGCGCTCATCGGCGACAAGCGCAACGACGAAAACGTCATCGTCTCCCAACTGCACGGCGCCATGCTGCGCTTCCACAACAAGCTGGTGGACTTGAATCCTCGGGCGGCGTTCCAGGATCCCCAGACCGCGTTCCGCGACGTTCAGCAGCAGGTCCGTTGGCACTACCAATGGATCGTGGTCAACGACTTTCTCATGAAGATCTGCGGTGAGAAGACCGTGAAGGACATCCTGCCGCATCTCGGCAAGCATCGTCCCATCTGGGAAAATGAGCCGCACTTCGCCGTCTACAAATACCGCGACACGGCGTTCATGCCCGTGGAGTTCGCCGTTGCGGCCTACCGCTTCGGGCATTCCATGGTGCGGCCCATCTACCGCCTCAACACGCGGCTAGCGGGCGGAGCCAATCCTCTCGAGGCCACGCCCTCGGAAAAGAAGCGCGGACTGGAGGGACGGTTCTTCATCTTCGCCGGTGTCCAGAACCGCGGGCTCAACGGCTTCGACGAATTTCCCAAACAATGGGCCATCGACTGGAGCCTGTTCTTCGACATCGGGGGATCGGGCACCCGGGGCGGCAAGGAGCGGATGCAGCCCGCGTACAAGATCGACACCTCGCTGGTGAACCCGGTGGGGTTTCTGCCGGAATTTTCCAAGCCCGCGCGAGCGCCGGCGGGCGATTTCACGGTGGCGGACCTGCAAAGCATACCCGTCGATCCGGTGATGAATCCCGCGAATCTCGCGCAGCGCAATTTGCTGCGCGGACTATCGATGGGGCTGCCCAGCGGGCAGGACGTGGCGCGGGCCATGGGCGTGGCGCCCATCGCCGATGCGGATTTACGCGTGGGCAAGGCCGTTCTCGGCGATGCCGCCAAGAATGATCCCTTGGTCAAGCTCGACGCTTCCTTCGCCGACAATGCGCCGCTGTGGTTCTACGTGTTGGCGGAGGCGCAGCATGAGTTCGTGGAGCGCGCCAAGGCCAAGGGCGGCAAGGGCGATGAGGAGCCGGTGCGGCTGGGAACCGTGGGCGGGCGCATCGTCGCGGAGACGCTGATCGGCCTCTTGTGGGCCGACGGCAGTTCTTATTTGCGCCAGGCGCCTAATTGGCAGCCGGACTCGATCCGCTCCATGGGCGATCTTCTGAAATTTGCATTGAGCTAGGGCGCTCGCGCCGAAGGAGTTCGCATGCCCCGAGGTTATTCAACCATACCGGATTGGTTCTCGGCCGAAAATCAGGGGAGTGGTGTCGCCGTGGCCGACCTGTCGGGAAGCGGGGGACGCGATCTCGTGGTCTTCATGGTGGACAACCCGCCGGATCAAAACCGCGGGTTGTACCGCATCGGACGAAATCTCGATGCCGCCGGCAATCCTCGAGGCGGCTGGACGCCATGGATCGAAGTGCCCGACTGGTTCTCGTTCGAGAATCAGGGGGCGAGCATCGCGGTGGCGGACGTGGACCGCGACGGAAAGCAAGATCTGGTGGTGTTCATGATCGACAACCCGATGGACCAGAACGCGGCGTTCTATCGCGTGGGCAAGGCGCTCGACGCCAACGGCAATGTCACCGGTGGTTGGGGACCCTGGCTCGCGATTCCGGATTGGTTCTCCTTCGAGAATCAATATGGCGCCATCGCCCTCGCGGATCTCGACGGCGACGGCAGCTTGGAACTCATCGTGCTCATGGTGGACAACCCGCCGGGTCCGAACCGCGGGTTGTACCGCGTCGGCCGCCGCCTCGATGCGAACGGCAATGTCACCGGCGGCTGGACGGGCTGGATCGACGTGCCGGATTGGTTCTCGTGGGAGAACCAGGGCGTGGGCGTCGCCGTGGCCGATCTTGGGGGCAACGGCAGGCTCGATCTCATCGTCTTTCAAATCGACGGTGCGCTGGATCAGAATCAAGCCTTCTACAAAATCGGCGCCGGTCTCAAGAGCGACGGAACGCTCGCCGGCGATTGGTCGCTGTGGCGCGGCGTGCCGGCGTGGTTCGCCTGGGAGAACCAGGGCGGCGGCATCGGCGTTTCCCGGCTCGGCGGCAAACTGCAGATGGCGGTCCTGATGGTGGACAATCCGCCCGGCCAGAACGCCGGGTACTATCGGTTTCTCCCCTTGGATGCCGATCCGGCGCGCGACGGACGCTGGGAGTTGCTGGCCTTTCACTCGGGGGTGCTCGCGGTGCACGCGGCCACCTTGCCCAACGGGAAAGTGCTGTTCTTCGCGGGCTCGGGCAGCAGCGCCACGCGCTTTGCGGCGCCGGATTTCGGCAGCATGCCCAAGCAGATCTACACCAGCGTGGTGTGGGATCCGCTCGCTGCCCCACCCAACAACTTTGCGCATCCCCCCACGCTCGACGCGGGCGATCATCGGCCCTTCGATTTTTTCTGCGGCGGCGATACGTTTCTGGCCGACGGACGCGTGCTGTCCGCCGGCGGCACCATCGGCTACAACCCCTTCCGCGGACGCAACGATGCCACGGTGTTCGATCCCGCCACCGAACAATGGACTTTCATCGCGAACATGACCCACGGGCGATGGTATCCATCGGTGATCGCGCTGGGCGACGGGCGCGTGCTGGCGGCCACGGGGCTCACCGAGGCGCCCAACAACCCGCACAATGAAACGCTGGAGATCTACTCATCCGCGACGAACCGCTGGCAGTTGCTGCACTTCGATCCGGGGGTGCCGCCGTTGCCGCTGTATGCGCATTTGTTTCTGTTGGCGGACGGGCGGGTGTTCTTCGATGGCGGCCACATGGATGATGTATTGCTGCTCGATCCCTGCGCCATCGATCTCAATCACAATCCGGTGCAGACGCAGCCGGTCGCCGGCTTGAACGCCCGCGACATGCGCAATCAATCGGCGAGCGTGCTCCTGCCGCCGGCGCAGGATCAGCGCGTCATGCTGGTGGGCGGCGGGCCGGACGGGAAGCCGGACAAGACCGATGCGGTGGACGCCGTGGACATCGTCGACTTCAAGAATCCGCATCCCGCGTTCGTCGCGGGTCAGCCGCTCAATCTGGCGCGATTGCATTTGAACACCGTGCTGTTGCCGGACCGGACGGTATTCGCCACCGGCGGGTCGCTGAAACAGGAGGACACGCCGCTGGCGCGCCTGCAATCCGAGATCTACGATCCCGTGAAGGACGAATGGACGCTCACCGCCGCGTGCACCGTGCCGCGGCTATATCATTCGACGGCGGTATTGCTGCCCGATGCGCGCGTGGTGACGGCGGGGGGCAATCCCGAGGGCGGCACTCACGTGGTCTGGGACCAGGACCCCGAGGAAGAAATGCGCATCGAGATCTACTCTCCGCCGTATTTATTCCGTGGTCCGCGTCCCACGATCAAGGCCGCCGCGGTGGAATGGAAATACAACCAGACGATCGACATCCAAACTCCCGACGCGGGAAACTTGCGCTTCGTGAGCCTGATCCGGCATTGCGTGACCACGCATTCCTTCGATACCAATCAACGGCTGGTCGATGCTCCCATCAACTCGCAGAACGCAGGCGTGGTGCGGGTCAGGGTGCCCGCCAACCCCAACCTCGCGCCCGCCGGTTGGTACATGCTGTTTCTGGTGAATGCGGCCGGCGTGCCCTCCGTCGCGCAGTCCATTCATCTGTCGTGACGCGGGGCCGCCGGGCGACGCGGCCGGCGCGACGCGGCGCTTCGTCGGCGCGGCGTCGTCGGCGCGTTCACTTCGAAGTGCCGGGCCGCTCGATCTCCTTCATGAAGGCATCGCGCTGCTGACTCAAGAAATCCTCGACGCGTTCCGTCGCCACATCGATCATGCTCTGCGGCCCGGTGAGCACATGACTGCTGCGGGCCGCCACCTCGTTGGGATCCACATCGGTCATGGATTCCACCGAATGGCTCAGGGCGAACAGCGCCGATTGGTGACTGGATAGCGCGGTGGCCGGGACGGGAGGGGCCGTTTGCACCGCCATCGGTGGAACCGACAGGCTGGCCGGGGCATCGTCGCGCGCCGCGTCCACCAGCGCCGACCCGATGCTGGTGGTGCCGGCGTCGGCCACCCGTGCACCGAGGGACTGCAGTCCCCATTTCTCCACCAGGTAGCGGAGCAGGCTGGTGTGATCGAACTGCGTTTTCACCACGCGTTTCGCGGCGTAGGGCGATACCAGAATGGCGGGCACGCGCACGCCCAATCGATCGAAGGTGAACTCTTCCTGGTGATGGTCGGGAGGGACCGCGGGCGGCGGCGATACGTGATCGTAGTAGCCGCCGTGTTCGTCGTAGACCACCACCAACAGGCAGCTCTCCCACAGGGCCTGATTGGCGCGCACGGCGTTGTAAACCTCGGCGATCAGGCGCTCGCCCTCCAGCACATTGTGCGAGGGGTGATCGTCGTTGGCGCCCGGCGGATTGTACGTGGGCTCGATGAACGCGTAGGCGGGGAACTTCGCTTCGGGCCCGGCGGCATGTTCGTAGAAGCGCTGCATGTGGTGATAGTTGATCATGTTGCGCGGCGCCAGCTGGTTCACGAGAATCCAGGACTGCGGGATGTCGCCGAAATAGATTTTCCAGGAGATCTTCTTCTCGTTCAGCCGGTCGTACAGCGTGGTCTGGTTGTACCAGTGCAGGTTGGCGTTCATGACGCCCTCGGGCATGGTCACGCGGCCCAGCGACGTGCCGCTGTGCACGAACAGGCGGTTGGGCCAGGTGGGCCCGGGCAGCGAGGCGAACCAGCGGTCGCACACGGTGAAGTTCCTCGCCAGCGTGTGCAGCGCGGGCAACGCGTCGGGCGCGTGATACTTCATGATCTCCGCGCGATCGGTCTTACCCGACTGTGGAAACACGTTGGCGAAATCCTGGACGAACCCGGAGTTGCCGTTCGCGATTTGCATCAGCACATGCGGGTAATCATGGTCCGGGTCGGCCGGCGCGACATAGGCAGCTCCCGGACCTTGAGAGTAGGTCACCTTGTCGGCGCGGTTGGTGCGGGGCGGTTGCCCGGGTGGTATGCCGTCGATATCCGTGATCTCGCTCTGCAGCGAACCCAGCATCTGATCGAAGGAGCGATTTTCCAGCATGAGCACGATGACATGCTTGATGGGATCCGGTGCGGCGGCGTTCATAGGGTCATGCTCTCCGCGATGCGCTCGGCCAGCGCGCCGATGGTTCGCGACGGGTTCACGCCGACCGCGCGCGGCACGATGGCGCCGTCGGCCACATAGAGATTCTCGTAGCCGAACACTTCGCCGCGGTGATTCACCACGCCCTCGGCCGCGGTGTCACCCATGTTGCAGCCTCCCAGCGGATGGGGCGTGACCAGTTCCTTGGAAAGCAACCAGGTGGGCAGCGGGAAGGGATGTCCGCCGGTGGCATGCGCCAAAGTGTGATGGCGCCTTTCGATGGTCTCGAACAATTCCAGCGAGCGGGTGATGTCCCACTTCAAATCCAACACGCCGTCGGTCAGATGCAGCTCACCGTCGCCGGCATCCACGCCTTGTGCGAACCAGGGCATGATGTGTTTCGAGACGTCGAGATTGGCGGTAAGCAGCGTCAGATGCTGGAGCAGGGCGCTCATGTTCAATCCCTCCAAGAGATGCGTTTCGCCGGGCGCCTTCTGCAGACGGTCGACCACGGCTTCGAAGTAGCTGTTGAGCACATTGGGCGTGCCGCCGTCCTGAATCCAGTAGGTTTGGCCGCCGTCGCTGCCGTCCAGGTAATCGATGACGGCGCCGATGGTGGGACCTCGGTCGGCCCATAGCGCCTTGTGCAGATACAGCGCCGGTGTCAGGAAGTCGCCGTTGCTGCTCCACCGGCGCCCAAGCGTGGGACTCAACTGGGGCAAGGTGCGGTGCACGTCCCGACATTGCAATAGAAGCTCCGTCGAGCCCATGGAACCCGCCGCGACGACGACGCTTGCCGCCGTGCTCGATCCGGGAATGCGGGTGCCGCTCTTGAGTTCGTCGTGATGCACGCGATAACCGCCGGCCACGGGTTCGATGGCGGTCGCCAGGTGCAAGGGACGGACCTCGACGCCGTGGCGCTGCTCGGCGAGGTACAGGTAGTTCTTGTCCAGCGTGTTCTTGGCGTCGGCGCGGCAGCCGATGTCGCATTCGGCCAAATGCGCGCACTTGCCTTGCGGGGCGCCGTGCTTGTTGGTGAACGGGGTGCTGCGGCGGATGTCGGGTTCGACGTCGAAGTCCACGATCAACGCGGGGTCGAACGACACCGCGAGTTCGGCGGGACGAAAGCGCTCAGGCTGACCGAGGCGCGCGGCGGCCTCGCGCATCAGGTGTACGCGCGGACTCCATTGATTCTCCGGCACGCGTTGTACGTCGAGCATGGTCGCGACGGTGGCGTAATACGGTTGCATTGCCGCATAGGTGATCTCGCGGGGCCAGCCCGAGTCGAACACCGCGGGCGGCGGCACCGCGGACACGTTGGCGTAGATCAGCGATCCGCCTCCGACTCCCGCGCCGGCGATCACGGCCATGCCATCGAAGCGCCGCAGATCCGTCCACCCGTGATAGCACTCTGGATGCGCTCGGCTCCAGATCCAGTCGTCGTCGGGTTTGCGCGGGTAAGTGGTTTTATCCCAGCGGCGGCCGCGCTCGAGCACCCGCACCTTCCCGCCTTTCTGTGCCAATCGGCAGGCCGTGATGGCGCCGCCGAAGCCGCTGCCGATGACCAGAACGTCACTGTCCATGAGACGACAGTGCACTCGAGGTGGTCGAAATGCAACCTCAACCGCTCAAGCAATTGGCGGCATCAGGCGTCGCTTTCCGGCGGATGATCAGCTCCACACCTCCCCGAACAGGCGGGCAAAGTTCGCTCCCAGAACCTTCTCGATGCGGCCCGACGGCCAGCCACGGCGGTCAAGATCTTGGGCGAGAGTCAGAAACCGGCGTGGCGAGTTGTATTCCTGGATGACATTGACCACGTCGGGTGATTCGCCCGCCACCGAGATCCCCGCCTTGATCCTGTCCGCAATGGATTTGTGATGCTCCGCTTTGAACGCCTCATCGACCGGCATGGCGGAAATCGAGCCGTCCGTGCCGAGACCGACGTGATCTTCGCCGCATACGTCCACGGCATGCTCGAGATGATGGATGACGTCTTCGCCGTGCGGCTGTTCGAGGTAGCGCAGGAAACACATGAAATAAATGCCCGCAACACCGCCTTTCTCAGCCAGAGCCTTGAGCGTCGCGTCGCTGACATTCCGCGGGGAGTCGGCGAGGGCGCGACAACCGGTGTGCGTAATTGCAAGGGGGGACTTCGAGGCCGCGATTCCTTCCGCGATCGTTCGAGGTCCCGCATGACTGAGATCGAGAAGCAGACGGCGGCTATTGAGTTCGGCGATCGCTTCGCGGCCGAGCGAACTCAGTCCGCCGTCAGCCGACTCGATGCAACCGTCGCCCATGAGGTTGCGCCTGTTATACGTGAGCTGACAGATGCGCACGCCAAGACCCTGAAATACGTTCAATCGGCCGAGATCGCCCTCCAGCATGCTGGTGTCTTGAAAGCCGTAAATCAGACCGAGGCGCCGGCTCGATTTGGCGAGCCGCAGATCGCTCGCCGATAGCACTTTCAGAAACGCTTCGGGGTGAAGCTGCACCTCACGATCGATGCGCGCAATGCCTTGCACCGCCTCCTCGAAACGACGGGGCCCGTTGCCCACCTCGCCGACCGTCAGATTGACGGCGGTGAGCCCCGATGCGCGCGCGTCGGCGACCACGCGAGCCGACCAGGGGTCGTCGGGCGACGCGGCCGGAATGAACTCGCCGGGTCCACCGAGGGCATCGATCACCATCGCGCTCTCATACGATGCAATCGGGTATCCATTGCGCGGGCCGCAGAGCGAGGGCGCCGACAACACGGTTGCACCGGCAGCGGCAATGAATCGACGGCGATCCCACATGGCGTTCTCCCGTAACCTCGCGCACACGTGGGCTCACTCTAAAGGCTATCGGGGAAGCTTGTCGAATGCGCGGGTTGCTGAGGCCTATGACACCGTCATCGAGCACTACGCGGACGCTTCACCCTCCGTTTGGAGCCGGCTGGCCGCGTTTATCGGATTGCCGATTGCCTCGCATGGCGGAATTGGGCATTCTGGCTCGGACTAATACCGGGGAGGTCGTGGATGACATCAGAGCACTCGGGAGTCCCGCCCGAACCCCCGCCCGAAGCAGCGGCGACGCCGAACGAGCAGCTCTTTGCGTCCCTGTACGGCGAGTTGCGCGAGCTGGCACAACGTCAGCTGCGGCACAACGCCGGCGCGTCGGTCAGTCCCACCACATTGCTTCATGAGGCGTATCTCGGGATATCCGGACGGGATGCCGTTTTTCCGGATCGCGCCCGATTCATGGGATACGCGGCAAAAGTGATGCGCGGTCTCATCATCGATTTGGTGCGCGAACGGCGCGCGCTGAAACGGGGATCGGAATTCCACATTACTCGATTGTCCACGGAGGCCGAGCTTCCCTGTGCCGATGCGGGCGAACTGTCGCGACTCTCGGATGCCCTCGACGAATTGGCGTTGCTCGACCAGCGCCTCGCTGAGATCGTGGACCTCAAGTATTTCTGCGGATTTTCCCTCGAGGAAATCGCTGCGCAGCGCGGCACGTCGAAACGCACGGTGCAGCGCGATTGGGAAAAAGCGCGCATCGTGCTGTTTCAGCAGTTGAACTGCGCTCCCGGCAGTTGATCGAAGCCACTCCTACAATGAATTGAGGAATGCCACCAGCTGGCGTTTCTGTTCATCGGTGAGGTTCATGGAGAAGCGCTGATTGTAGAAGTTCACAGCCTGGGACAGGCTGGCGGCGGCACCGTTGTGAAAGAACGGTGCCCGGGCGGCCAAGCCCCGCAGGATCGGTCCTTTGACGCGGTTCAGATCGCTGCACAGGCCGGTGATGAGTCCCTTACCCGGATCAGTGGTGTAGAAGGAGACCGGTTGTCCGGCGCTGAACGGACTGGGGCAGCCGCTCACGAGAAACACCGGCAAATTCGGCTCGTCGAGTTCCGCCAGGCCGGCGGCAATCTTCGGATCGCTTTCAAAACCCGGCTGCAGCGAGTGACCGAGACCGATGTCCAGGGGAAGCGGCAACGAGTGATCGCCCACATTGGGCGCATCGTGACAGGTGGTGCAGTTGCCTTGGAACGAGGCTGGTTTGCCCAACGCGGCGTTGTCATTGAGACCCCGAACTCCGCTGATGGTAATCGGAAACGTGTTGAACAGCGTTTCCCCCGCCGCGACGTCGCGCCGCGCCGCGCCGCGCTCGATCTGCCCGGGAGTGCTGCGGTCATCGAACCCAGCGGCGTGGCCCTCCGACTCTGGGTCGCTCGAATAGGCGGCAGTCGACCATGCGGTAAACATCGACATGCCGCTCGAATTGAAGGGGGCTCCGGTGGGATCTGCACCGAGGACATCATTGATGCCCGGATAGTAGATTTGATCGGCGAGATTTCGTGGTCCGCCCGCCGCTCCCCCCGAGCCGAGCATGCCGGCGGAGCGGTCCCAGATCTGGGCCGTCGACAATCCCAATTCGAAGTCGACGATGTCGGTCAATTGCGCCGCAGTCGGCGTCCGGTCAGCCTGGAAGTGGATTGAGATGGCGGTCTGCGCCTGATGTGTCAAATCGGCTTGCAGATTGGCGGTGAAGGTTTGCACGCTGGTGAGCGGCAGCCCGGTCTCGCGTCCATCGAACATGATCGCGCTCAGGAAACGCAGGTTGGTGGTCGGCAGCGGCCGGCGGTACACCGATGCCTTCAGCTGCCCGGATGCCGGGTCCACCACCAGTGCGCAACCGTAGGGGTCGTGCACCACCGTCAATGTGAACTGCGCGTTGGCTGGCACGAGATTCGCAATGCGGATGAGTCCGTATTGGAGAAGGAGGCTGTGTCCAGCCCGGTCGGCCGGCGTTGCATTCGTGCAGTTGGCGCCGTCCACCGAGGCGAACAACGGATCGCGGCCATGGCTGGCTTTGAATCGCTCGCGTATCTGCGGTGGTGCAATGCTGAAGGCTTGGTCCGCGACATGACAGGTGGCGCAGCTGCGCCCGTTGGTGCCGAGACTTTGAAAAAACATGCTTCGCGTGTCGATGCGCCCGTGGGTGTTGAACGTCGCGACGGCGCCCGTGGAATCGGCGAAGGGCTCGAGATTCGCGATGGCGGCCGATGATTCGGTGTCGGCGGTCGCACCGAGGGGGACGACGGCGCCGGCAGATGCGCCAAGTATTGCGATGATCGCTGCGGCGGCGGATGAACTTTTCATTGATAGATTCCTTTCTGTAGTCGCCATTCTGTAAATGGCCCCGTCGTTTTCGCCACATCGGTGGTGGTCTCATTGAAGTAGATCGTAACCCGCAGCTCAAAGTGGACACTCGCTGCCTGCGCCCGGCTGCAGTGGACTTCCGCCCGAGGCGACTACCGTGACGTCGCGTGTCGCCTTTCATTGGGCGAATCCGATATAGGGAGTAGCAAGGAACAGCGAGACGCCAAAAAAAGGGGAGATATCCAATGCAAGTTCGATCCAGTTTCCTTTGTTTTCCTCCCGTTGCGGTCGCCGTCGCGGTCGCAGTGCTGATGCCCGCGCAAGCGGTCCCGACCTCTCTCACGCGCACTCCGAAACTTGTGGAGTCAATCGGGAAGCTTCCCTTGCGCTTCGAACGCAATCAGGGCCAGCTTGACAAGCGGGCGGAATTCATCGCGCGCGGCCCCGGCTACACGCTTTTTCTAGGCGACAACGAGGCGGTCTTCACTCTTCAGGGGCCGAGCCGGGTGACCGGCGCCGATCCAGTTCGGTCGGCCGGCGCGGAGCATCAATCCGCTGTGATGCGCATGCAGCTGCTGGGCGCCGACCAGGCGGCCAGGCCTGTTGGCGTCGAGGAGTTGCCGGGCAAGAGCAACTACTACGTCGGCAATGACCCGGCAAAGTGGCGTACCCACGTCCCGGCCTACGGCAAGGTTAAGTACCAGGGCATTTACCCCGGCATCGACCTGGTCTACTACGGCAACCAGCGTCAGCTGGAATACGACTTTGTGGTTTCGCCGGGTGCCGATCCCAAAGCAATTCGCTTGGCGATCGTGGAAACCACGGACAGCCAGCCCACAGCACAGACGCCTTGGAACATCGACGGTCAAGGCGATCTCGTCGCGCGCAGCGGCGAAGATGAAGTTCGCTTTCACAAGCCCGTTGTCTACCAATCCGCGGCCGACGGGCGGCGCATTCCCGTCGAGGGACAGTTTTTGCTGAGTCGCACGGGAGAGGTCAGTTTTGATGTGGCGAAATATGACCACGGCAAGCCGCTGGTAATCGACCCCACGCTCGCCTACTCGACTTTTCTCGGCGGCAGCGCCGACGAGGCCGCCAACGGGCTTGCCGTAGACGCATCCGGAAACATCTACCTCACGGGATCAACGACTTCAGCGGATTTTCCGACGGTCCCCCTGCAGAGCCCTGCCGGCAGCGGGGACTGTTTCGTCGCAAAGATCAGTGCCGACGGTTCCGCCCTGGATTACGCCAGCTATTTGGGTGGGAACAGCGTTGATTACTGCAATGGGATCGGTGTCGATGCCGCGGGCAATGCGTACGTTGCGGGCAGCACCTACTCGACAGACTTTCCCGTCAAGAACGCTTTTCAAAGCGCGTCAGCGGGAGCCGGCGACGCCTTTGTGGCCAAAATCAACAGCGACGGTAGTCTGGGTTACTCCACTTACCTCGGCGGCAGTCTCTCCGATTCTGCAGCCAGCATCGTGGTGGATAGCACCGGGATGGCCTACGTAGCCGGCTCCACGGAGTCCGCGGATTTTCCGATCAGGTTTGCCCTGCAGAGTGTTCACGGGGGCGCCGGATTCGAAATTTACAGCCCGAATCTGGACGCCTTCGTATCGAAAATCGATCCTAGCGGAGCGCTGGTCTTTTCCACCTTTCTGGGCGGCTCTAATTTTTACTCGCAGGGCGATGATTACGCGCTACGGGTCGCGCTGGATCCGGCCGGAAATATCTACGTCGGAGGGGGCACATCCTCGAGCGACTTCCCCACAAAGAACGCCGCGCAGCCGGCTCTCGCAAATATCCCGACCTCTGGCGGCGGCGACTACGACGCCTTCGTCACCAAAATCAGCGGTGATGGCAGCACCTTGCTGTATTCCACCTATCTGGGTGGAGGAGATACCGATCGGGCCCGCGGGATTGCTGCCGATGCCGCAGGCAACGCCTACGCGTCGGGAATAACATGCTCCAGCGATTTCCCACTCAAGAAGCCGCTGCAGAGCGCCCTCCCGGTATGCAGCGGCTTCGTGGCCAAAATCGATACGAATCAGAGCGGCCCGGCCTCGCTCGTCTTCTCCACCCTACTCGGTGGAACCAACGATCAGGGCTACGGAACGTCTTCCTGGGACCTTGCGCTCGACGCCGTCAACAACGTGTATGTGGTCGGTCACACGTCGGCCACGAATTTTCCCACGACAGCCGATGCACTGCAGACATCGTTGAGCGGTCCGGATACCGCTTTCGTCGCCAAAATCAATCCCGACATTCCGCAGTTGCTCTATGCCGGTTACCTGGGAGGGGCGGCCACTCAGATCGCCCATGACGTGGTAGTGTCCGGTGCCTCGGTCTATGTGAGCGGCTACACCTACTCCACGGATTTCCCGACGACGCCCGGCGCCCTTCAGCCGACTCTGCACGGCTCGTCCGACGCCTTCGTCGTCAAGCTGGCTTTCACACCCCTCGCGGTTCTGCCCCTCCCGATTCGGCAAGCACTTTTTCTGGCCGGCTCGGGTTCCTCCAATTTCACCATTACGTCGAGCGATGGGTTCAACCAGACAGTGACCTTTGACGTCACCGGGCGACCGGCCGGCATGACCGTTTCACCAACACATTTCGCGCTCACGCCGCCGCCCAACGGATCGGTCTCGCAGGCGCTATCCTTCGCCGTCGGCCCGTCGGTGACTCCGGGCGTCTACACGCTCCGTGTCATCGAGCAAGGCACCACCGACTTCGTCCCCATCACCGTGAACGTCGCCGCCTCCACCGCCGGCGCCGCGCAAGTTGTCAGCCGTATTCAGGCCGCCGGCTGCATAAGTCCCGCCATCGCATCCGCGCTCATCGCCGAGTTGAATCTCGCACAGAGCTTTGCCGCCGCCGGCCGCACCCAACTCGCCGCGGACACCTATGCGGCCATGCTGATCGAGACGGCTGCCCTGCAATCCAGGCGCCTGATCGCCTCCACTTGCCTGGTAGCCGGCGCCAGCTTCAGTCCCGCCGTGGTTCTCACGGCTGACATCCACGCTCTGGCGGCGAACCTAAAAACGGGCGGCAAAAATTGAATCTTCGTTCACGGACGGCGGCGGGCGTAGACACTCATCACCCTGGCAATCTGCTGTTTCGGTGTGCGGGCCGAATTGGCTCGTGGTCATCCGTCCGTCAATCAAAGTGCCCCGCAAGTCGGCCGGCTCGACCGCGACGAAGCGGACCGATATTGCGCGCGTCACTTTGCCGACGGCTGTTGAGCCGCGATCGCCGGCCGCCGTGGGTCAGCAGGGGGTAGCCGGCAATCTCAATCCGCCGCCACCGGCGCCGGGCCGCCGCCCGCCGGGCGCCGCACCAGAAAGCACAGCGGAATCAGCGCCACGCAGAGCCAGCCGGAAAGATAAAACAGATCGAGCGACGACAGCAGATAACTTTGCCCCACCAGGGTCCGCGTCATTGCGCCCGCGGCAGCCTGATCGTTCATTCCGAACAGGTGCAGTTGTGCGAGCGATTGCTGATAAGCGGGCGTGTACACGGTGATGGTATCGGCGAGCCGTGCCTGATGCAGCGCTTCGCGCCGGTCCCAGAAAGTGGTGGTCAGCGAGGTGGCGAAGCTGCCCGCGGTGATGCGCAGGAAATTCGACAAGCCGGACGCGGCGGGTATCTTTTGCGGCGGAAGGCCATCGAAGATCACGGCGAGCATGCTGACGAAGAACAATCCCATGGCGAACCCCTGAACCAGCTGCGGCGCTATGAAGGCCCAGAAGCTGGCATCGGCGGTGAGCCCGGCGCGCATGAAATACGAGATCGCGTAAAAGCTGAAGGAGGCCGCGGCCAGGGTGCGCGCATCGAAGCGGCGCATCAAGCGTCCGACCAGCAGCGAGGTCAACACGGCGGTCACGCCGCTCGGGGCGGAGGCGAGGCCGGCCCAGGTGGCGGTGTAGCCCACGAAGCTCTGCAGCCACAGCGGCATCAGCACGATGTTGCCGAAGAACACGGCGTACCCCAGACACAGGGCGACGGTGCCCAGCGAAAAGCTGCGCGACTTGAACAGGCTCAAGTCGACGATGGGATGCTGTTCGGTGAGTTCCCAGATCAGCCACGCGGCGAAGGCAATGACGGTGACGATCAGCAGGATCACGATGAAGGACGAGTTGAACCAGTCGAGATCCTTGCCCTTGTCGAGCATGATCTGCAGCGCACCCACCCACAGGAACAACAACATCAGCCCGACGCGATCGATGGGCAGTTTCCGGGTCGGCGTCTCCTGCGATTTGAGATTGGTCCAACACAGGAGCGCGCAGAACACTCCCACCGGCACGTTGATGAGGAAGATCCACGGCCACACATAGTTGTCGGAGATGTAGCCGCCGAGCAGGGGTCCCGCGATGGGCGCCACCAACGTCGTGAGCGACCAGATCGCGAGCGCGGTATTGCGCTTGGCGGGGCCGAAAACGTTGATGAGCAGCGCCTGGCTGCCCGGTATCATGGGGCCCGAGACCGCGCCCTGCAGTACACGAAACGCGATCAGCGACGGCAGGCTCCAGGCGAGCCCGCAGAGCAGGGAGGCGGCCGTGAAGAGAACCACCGACAGGACGAACGTGCGCACCACGCCGAAGCGCTGCATGAGCCAGCCGGTGAGCGGCACCGACACGCCGTTGGCGACCGCAAACGAGGTGATGACCCACGTGCCCTGATCGGAACTGACCCCGAGGTTGCCCGCTATCGTCGGAATGGAGACGTTCGCGATGGAGGTGTCGAGCACCTGCATGAACGTGCCCAAGGCCAGCGCCAGTGCGGTGAAGGCCTTGCGGCTGCCGACGAGGGACGGCGCCGCGGCCTCGGTGGCGGTCTGAGCGCTCACGGCCCGGCGGCCACCAGCGGTACGCCGCTCGCCTGAGCGTCGTGTTTCTTGCGGCTGAGCCGCGCGGGTTCGTGCGCCTTGGGACCCGCATTGTCGGCGATGATGGAGGCGATCCGTTCATCGACGGCGGGGTCGTTGCCCGCGCTGGCTTGAATCGGCTGCGGGACATTGCGCACCGCCAGCGTCACCAGAGGTCCCGAGCTGTCGTGCAAGTCGACCCGCACGGCCGTGGACAGTCCGACACGCAAGGGATGTGCTTGGAGTTCCTTGGGATCCAGGAGAATGCGGACCGGCAGGCGCTGCACGATCTTGATCCAGTTGCCCGAGGCGTTCTGCGGCGGCAACAGCGCAAACACATTGCCGCTGCCCGCGGCGATGCCCACCACATGCCCGTGATAGGTCACGTCGCGGCCGTACAAGTCGGTATGCACCGTGACCGGTTGGCCGGCGCGCATTCGCTCGAGCTGTCCTTCCTTGAAGTTGGCGTCGATCCACACATCGTCGAGCGGCACCACCGCCAGCAGCGGCGTGCCCGCCGCCACGCGCTGTCCAACCTGCACGGAACGTTTGGCGATCACACCGGTCACGGGCGCGATGAGGTCGGTGCGGTGCAAGGACAGCGCGGCATTGCGCACGGCGGCGGCGGCGGCGCGCACCTGCGGATGATCCGCGATGGTGGTGCCGTCGATCTGCGCCACCGTCTGACTCAATTGCTGACGGGCGGCCGCCACATTGGCACGCGTGCTGGTGACGGCATCGCGAGCGTGCGACAGCTCCTCGGCGGAAATGGCCCCGTCCGCCAGCAGACCGCCGCGACGCTTGAGGTCATCGTCGGCGGTGCGTGCCGCCTGTTCCCGCTGATCGATTTGCGCGCGCAATTCCTGGCCCTGCGCGAACAGGCCGCGCACCTGGCGCACCGAGCGGGCGAGATCCGCTTCGGCATTGGCCTCGGCGATCTTCGCATCCGCCGGGTCGAGCTCCAGCACGGCCTGCCCCGCAATCACCTTTTGGGTGTCATCCACGTGCAAACCGATTACCGTCCCCGGCACTTCGCTGGTTATCTGCACCACGTCGCCGTTGACGTAGGCATCGTCGGTTGACTCGTAGTACCGGCCGTCGAAGAACCAGTAAGCCCCGTAGCCCACCCCGCCCAACAAGACCACGGCGGCCAAGCTGACGAGTGCCCGGCGGCGCGCGCGGCCGGGGGATTGGGTGGGTTGAGATTCGGTCGTCACTGAAGGTTCTGGCGTGCTCATGGTTTTGTCCGCGAAACAAGTTCTGTCGAGGTTGCTGGAGTACGCGCGTCGGCCTGGTCGGCCGCCGTGCGCGCATCGAAACTGCCGCCCACCGCGAGGAGCAAGGTCACCCGGGACGCGGCGAGGCTGGTCTGGATATCCACCATCGACTGGCGTGCATTGAGCACCTGGGTTTCCGCGTTGAGTACGCCCAAATAGCTCGCGAGTCCCGCCGTGTAGCGTTCCTCGGCCAATCTATAAGCGGCTTCGGTGGCATCGAGCGATTGCTGCTGATCGAGGCGCTCGCGCGCGAGGGCATCGAGGCGGGTGATCTGATCGGACGTCTGCTGCACGGCGCGCAGCACGGTGTCGTTGTAGCCGGCAATGGCCGCATCGAGCTGCGCTTCGCTGCCCCGATATTGCGCACGCAAACGGCCGCCGTCGAACAGCGGCAGTGAAATGAGGGGACCGGCGCCGTAGCCCCGCGCGCTCCCCTGCACAAGATTATTCAGGCCGAAGGCGCCGACGCCTGCCAGCGCGCGCAGACTCACGTCCGGATAGAACGCCGCCTTGGCCGCCAGGCGCCCGGCATCGGCGGCGTCCACGCCGAGCCGGGCCGACAACACATCGGGCCGGCGCGCGAGCAGGTTGATGGGCAGCGCCGCCGGCACGGGCAGTGCCGCTTCGACGGTGAGCACCGGGCGCCCGATCGATGCGTAGGCATCGGCACCCTGGCCGGTCAGCGTGGCGAGTTGGTGTACCGCGAGATCCGCCGCCGCCTGGGCCTGGGCGCGTGCCACCCGGGCCTGCGGCAATTGGCCTTCCGCGGCGCGCAACTCGAGCTGCGTATCGAGCCCGGCGGCCACGCGGCGTCGAGTGATGTCGATGATGTGCTGGCGCTGCGTTGCTGAACGTTCAGCGATGTCCGCGAGCGCCCATTCACGATACAGCTCGATGTACGCTTGGGCGATGGCGCCGGCGATCATGAGCCGCGCATCGTCGACATCCAACCGCGCGGATTGAGTGATCGCCTGCGCGCGATGCACGGCATCCGCCTGGCGCCCCCAAAAATCGAGATCCCAGCCGAGGCTCGCGCCGGCTTGAGCCATCCAGAAGCTGTGGCCCGCAAGCGGCGGGGGAATGACGTAGTTTGCGGGCGCGCGCTGGTACAAGGCGCTCGCATCCAGGTTCGCGCTCGGCAGCAGGCCCGCCTGCGCCGATTGCGCCTGCGCGAGCGCTTCGCCCACGCGAGCCTGGCCCTGCGCCAAGGTCGGACTGTCCTTCAGCCCGAGCCGAATGAGTCGATCGAGCTGCGGGTCCCGAAAGGAGTCCCACCAGCCGTCGGCGGCTGGTTCTGACGCGGCACCGGCGAGGCCGACGCGCTCCGCGGCCAGCGGCTGCGGATGCACCGCGTCCTTGGGCGGCAAGACGCACGCCGTCAGAACCACGGAGACGAACAACGACGCGAACTGAACACGCATGGGGTTTCTCAGACGTCCGCACCGGCCGCCGCTTTCGCGGGCTCGACCGCCGCCAGCAATCGGTTGTTGAGTTTGACGAGCAGGCGCTGCAACTCATGCACTTCATCGCCGCTGAAGTCGTCCAGGGCGAGATTGAGTTTTTCCACGACCAGCGGGATGAGGCCCTCGATGGTTTCACGGCCCGCCGGCGTCAGCTGCAACTCCACTTTGCGTCGATCGCGATCGCGGCGTACGCGCTCCAAGAGTCCGCGCTCTGCCAACTGGTCGATGACCCGCGTGAGCGCGCCGCTGTCGTGCCGGTACTGCGTACAGATGTCCCTGGGGTTCACGGCGATGCCGTCGCGAAGCCACGCCAGGATGACGTACTGGAGGAAGGTGAAGCCGCGCGCCTCGAACACCGGCTCCATGGCATCCACCATCAAAGAATGGGTGCGCTTGACCAGGTACCCCACGCTGTCTTGGGCGCGGTAGGTGGCGATCTCATAATGCTGCTTGGACATTCAGTGCCTCGGCATTTACTGCTTAAGCAGCGATTATCCGCAAAGCTGGGACGTTGTCAATCCCATCCGCTGGCACCGAAGGGTCAAGACAGCTCAATGGTTAACAATATCTATATTTATCTGATAGTTACGCTCAGATAGCCCCGCGGGAGGATTTAGACCGGCGCCATGGCCGCGATTTCAACGGGACCACCGTCATCGCATGCCATTGTTCGCCTGAATCCATCGGCCCTGCGCCACATCGGCGCACTCTCTCAGCACAATCGGCTGTCGTAATGCTTCCACATCTCTAGGGAGCGTCCGATGCGCCTTTTCAAACTTGTGAGCCGAGCCGCCTTCAGCGCTTTAGTGGTCGGGCTCTTTGCATGGCTTTCAAGCGCGCTTCCCGCGAGCGCGCACGGATCCATCGAGGCCCAATCCGGAACCCTGTACTTGAAGGCGTCACCGGAGGCTGGCGCCTACGAAGCACTGCGCGTGGCGACAACCATGCAAGCGCAGATCACGGGCAACGTCGCGAGAGTTCACGTAACCCAGAAATTTTCGAATACCGGCGACGAATGGGTGGAGGGGCTCTATGTATTCCCGCTTTCCGCGGATGCGGCGGTGGATGAACTCATCATGCGGGTGGGTGAGCGAACCTTGCGCGGCGAGATTCAGGAAAAAGCCAAGGCTCAGGCCGCCTACGACCAAGCGCGCGGCGAGGGAAAGCAGGCGAGCATCGTGGATCAAAAGCGTCCCAACATGTTCACCACGGCGGTCGCCAATATCGCACCCGGCTCATCCGTCTCCATCGAGATTACCTACCTCGAGACAATTCCCTATCGAGACTCGCGCTATACGTTGCGATTGCCGCTGGCCATTACTCCCCGCTACACGCCGGGGGCCGGCCTTGGCACGTCTGCCACACCGGAGCGTGTTACGGCCGCTGGTCAAACCGTCGATATCACCGTTGAATTGGCGGCTGGATTTCCGCTCGGGTCGGTTGCCAGCCTGCATCACACGGTGCAGGTAAAGGACGATGCGTCTGGAAAACGGATCCATTTCGACGGCAACCAAATTGCCGCGGATCATGACTTCGAGCTGGTGTGGACCCCTGCGGTTGCGGGCGATGTGGCGGCGTCGGCGTTTGCGGAAAAGGTCGGCGACGACACCTTCGCCCTGGTGGTCCTGACGCCGCCGAACGCCGCCGACGAAGCGACACCGCCGCGTGAGGTCACTTTCATCATCGACACCTCGGGCTCCATGCAAGGTCCCTCGATCGAACAGGCGCGTGCGGCGTTGCTGCTGGGTATCGACCGCCTCAAACAGAGCGATCTCTTCAACATCATCCGCTTCGCAAGCGACTACTCGACCTTGTTTGCCGCGCCGCAGGCCGTCGACGCGTCGAGCCGAGTCCTGGCCGGCCAATTCATCTCGGCGCTGCGCGCGGACGGTGGTACCGAGATGCGCGCGCCCCTCGAGCGCGCGATGGCCACGCCCCCGAATGTCGGATTTCTGCAGCAAATCGTGTTCATAACCGATGGCAGTGTCGGCAATGAAGCAGAACTCATCGCGCTCATCAATCAGCAGATCGGCCGGACGCGGTTGTTCACCGTCGGCATCGGCGCGGCACCCAACTCATACTTCTTGGAACAGGCCGCGGCGGCCGGGCGGGGAAGCTACACGTTCATCGCCGACCGCGAGCAAGTGGGTTCACGCATGCAGGACCTGTTTCACAAGCTCGAGCGCCCGGCGCTGGTCGATCTCAAGTTGGTTTGGCCGGACAATCTCACCGCGGATGTTGCCGCGAATATGCCGGGCGACATTTACGCAGGCGACCCCCTGGTGATACTGGCGCGGCTCCCGCACTCTCCTTCGGGTTATCTGACGTTGTCCGGCCGCATTCGCGGCAAGGACTGGGTGCACCAGGTCCAAGTCACACGGGTGGGTGAGCAAACCGGCCTGTCGAAGCTATGGGCACGCGAGCGCATCGCAGCCATGTCGCGCCAGCTTCAGTTCGGGGGCGATCGCGAGATGCTTCGCACATCGATACTCGATCTCGCACTGAAGCACCATCTGGTGAGCGAATTCACCAGCTTGGTTGCGATCGACGATGTCGTGGTCCGACCGCCCGGCTCCTCAGGCCATGTCGAGCAGGTGCCGACTGCTGCGCCGACCGGCAGCTACTGGGCGACAACCGGGTTCGCGAAGACCGCCACGCCGGCAGGTTTGCTGCTTGATTGGGGATTGCTGTGCATCGCATTCGGCTGTTTCCTCCGCTGGGCGAAGCTGCGCAAGGTGATGGCTTCATGACGTATCTGCCCGGCATGCATCTCGGGGAGTTGGGCAAGGCCGCTGTCGTTGCCGTCATCATCGCCGGAGTGGTCTGCGTGTCCGAGGCAGCCTGGATTCATGCGAAAGCATCGCTGGCGCAGACCTTGATCGGCGCCGCGTGGCGGCGCGAACAAGCGGGGTCTCGCAGCACGCAACCTTGGCCGTGGGCGGATACGCGGCCGTCGGCGCAATTGACGTTCGGCGAGGGCGAAAGCGCTCACAAGTTCATGGTTCTCGAAGGGTCCAGCGGGCGCAACCTCGCGTTCGGTCCGACCCACGATCCTGCGAGCGTCCCACCCGGTGAAACCGGCAACAGCGTCATAGAAGGGCACCGCGATACGCATTTCGCCCTCCTTCGTGACGTCAAGGTCGGCGATACATTGCATGTCGAGACTCTTGCAAACCGCAACGTCGGTTTCCTGGTCACGAACATCAGCGTCGTCGACAGCCGCCGGACGCGTATCTCTCTGCATGCCGACGGTCCGAGACTGACGCTGGTGACCTGCTATCCGTTCGATGCCGTCGTGCCGGGCGGCCCGCTCAGGTTGATCGTCACTGCGGACCGGATTGACCCGTGAGCAGGATTTCCGCCGTCGTGCGATCAAAGAGCATTATTCGGCCATATCGCGGTACGCCACATATGCGCAACGTTCGATCCGTCGAAACCGAGTCCCTCCTTGGGCTCGCGGAAGTGCCGTCCGATGATGTCCTCGAAGATGCCGGGCTCCAATGACTCCGCAGTGTCGAAGAAATAAATATCATACAGTGTGACGAGGCGCGCACTCATGTACCAAGGGTGCCGCTTGGCACGTTCGGCGGCTTCGCGGATATATTCGGGCGGCACGTAGTTTTCGCCGAAAAATCGAACATAGGACTCGGGATACTGATAGCCCACGGACTCATCCGCGAAGTACCGCAAGGCCTGGTGATTCTGCACCGCCCAGGCGATTTCTTTGTCCACATAGGGCGCAATCATTTGTGCGCCCCAGTAGCCATGATCGGTGCGAATCAGGCAGCCATTGGATATATCGTGAAGCAAGCAAGCCAACACGATCTTCTCGTCCTGGCCCGCTTCCATCGCGCGCTTGGCGCTGGTGAGTAGATGACGATAGGTGATATCGGTGATTCGATGCTTGAAAAAATCGAGTAAGCGGGGCCGCTTCGGCATGCGCGGGAGCACCGGGTTGTCGCCCATCATGAACACGGTGCCGGGCTTCAATTGTGCGAATAGCGACGATTCGATATCCGCGCTTGGGATGCCTTGTGTCGCAACCGGCGCCGGAAGAACCAAGCGCTGGTAGCCGGATTGCGGGAATGAGTCGTTGGTATTGTCGTCCATGAATACCAGTGTGGGTTCTCCATCTGGATCCCGTCAACTGAAAAAATATGTCGCCTTCGACGACACTGCTCGTTTCCCCGCGGGGCAAAAGTAGCGGGTGCGCCCGGAGGGTTGCGTCGAGTTGCGAGTCGCGAGCCCTAGGACTTGATGAACGCCAGGAGATCGGCGTTGATCGTGTCGGCTTCCGTGGTGCACATGCCGTGCGGGAAGCCCTTGTACGTTTTCAAGGTCGCGTTCTTCACCAATTTGGCGCTCAAGGGTCCCGAGTCGGCATAGGGAACGATCTGGTCGTCATCGCCATGCATCACCAGCGTCGGCACGGAGATCTTCTTGAGGTCCGGGGTGAAGTCGGTTTGGGAGAAGGCCACGATGCCGTCGTAGTGCGCCTTGATGCCTCCCATCATGCCCTGACGCCACCAGTTTTGAATGACGCCTTCGGACACTTTTGCACCCGGCCGGTTAAACCCGTAAAACGGACCGGCCGGCAGGTCGCGGTAGAATTGCGCCCGGTTGGCTGCAAGCTGCGCCTGGAAGCCGTCGAACACTTCTTTGGGGAGGCCGCCTGGATTGGCCGCCGTCTTGACCATGATCGGCGGCACTGCGCTGATGAGTACCGCCTTGGCCACCCGGCTTTCGCCGTGGCGCCCCAGGTAATGCGCAACCTCACCGCCGCCGGTCGAGTGGCCGACATGCACGGCGTTCCTCAAATCAAGGTGCACAGTCAGGGCAGCGAGGTCATCGGCGTAGTGGTCCATATCGTGCCCGTCAGCAACTTGAGTCGAACGCCCGTGACCGCGCCGATCATGGGCGATGACCCGAAAGCCGCGGTTCAAGAAGAACATCATCTGTGCGTCCCAATCATCGGCCGACAGCGGCCAGCCATGGGAAAACACGATGGGTTGACCGGTCCCCCAGTCCTTGAAGAATATCGTGACTCCGTCCTTCGTATTGATCGTGTTCATCCGACGTCTCCGGTGTAGGTGAGCCCCATCCCCCTACGGCAGGTCCTGCAGCGCCCCAAAGGTACCTGGCGCGGTGATACTTTGCAGCATTCTACATCCGCGCTGCGATCGCAGGGACCCCCCGCAATGTGGTATGAATTACACACACTGCGCTACCTGTCTGCTTCGGGGTGATTTCATGTCGACAACCTTTATGCTCAACGGCGTCTCGACCACCTTGGATGCCGATCCGGCCATGCCGTTGCTGTGGGCCATCCGTGAGGTCGCCGGATTGCATGGCACCAAGTTCGGCTGCGGCATGGCGCTGTGTGGTGCCTGCACCGTGCATGTGGATGGCGATGCGGTTCGCTCATGCGTAATGCCATTGGCGACCGTCGCCGGCAAGCAGGTGACCACCATCGAGGGTCTGCAGAGCAAGCCGGCCAAGGCGGTCCAAGCCGCGTGGATAGAACTTCAAGTACCCCAATGCGGTTATTGCCAAAGCGGCCAGGTCATGTCGGCGACGGCGCTTCTCGAGAAGAACGCGGCGCCGACCGATGCCGACATCGACGGTGCCATGAGCGGCAACATCTGCCGTTGCGCGACGTATTCCCGCATCCGCGCCGCGATCCACGCGGCCGCACAATCCATCAAGGCTTAAGCTTATGGCAATTCGTTCATTCGCAGGACGCCCCACCCGGCGTGAGTTTCTGAAAGCCACCGGCTCGGTGAGCGCGGTGGCGCTCACCATCGGCTTCGAGTGGCTGGGCCCGGCCCGGCGCGCGGCCGCCGTGGGCGCCAACCCTGCCGTCTTTGCGCCCAATGCATTCGTGCGTATCGGCGCGGACGGCGGCGTGACGATCATCTCCAAGCATCTCGAAATGGGGCAAGGCACCTACACCGGCGTCGCCACCGTGCTTGCCGAGGAACTCGATGCCGACTGGGCGAAGGTCCGGGTGGAGAGCGCTCCCGCTAATGTGAAGCTGTATGCCAATTCCGCCTTCTGCATGCAGGGAACCGGGGGCAGCTCTGCAATGAACAATTCCTGGACGCAGCTGCGCGAGGCCGGCGCCAAGGGCCGCGCGATGCTGCTCACCGCAGCGTCCAAAGACTGGAAAGTGCCGGTGACGGAACTCACCACCGACAAGAGCGTCGTCTACCACCCCGGCAGCAAACGCCAGGCGAGCTATGGCTCGCTCGCGGCCAAGGCCGCGGCGCTGCCCGTGCCCGACAAGGTGACGCTCAAGGATCCGAAAGACTTCAAATTGATCGGACGCCAAGCGCCGCGCGTCGACGTGCCGGCCAAGGTCGACGGCACCGCTCAATTCACCTTGGATGTCGCGTTGCCCGGAATGCTGGTGGCCTTGCTCAGGCGGCCGCCGCTCTTTGGCGCGACGGTCAAATCCTTCGACGCCTCCGCAGCCAGTGCCGTGCCGGGCGTGGTCAAAGTGGTTCAGGTGCCGCACGGCGTCGCGGTGGTGGCCAAGGGCTTCTGGGCGGCGAGCCAGGGCCGCAATGCCCTCATCGTGGAGTGGGACGACAGCAATGCGGAGAAGCGCGGCTCGTCGGAGATGATGGACGAGTACCGACGGCTCGCCGGGAAGCCGGGCGCCTCCGCGCGCAAAGTGGGCGATGCGGCCCCGGCCATCAAGAATGCGGCCCACACGGTGTCGGCGAGCTACGAATTTCCGTATCTCGCGCATGCGCCGATGGAACCGCTCGATGCGGTGGTCAAGCTGACCGCCGGCAGCTGCGAGATTTGGGCAGGCGATCAATTTCAAACCATGGATCAGGGCAATGCCGCCAAGGCGGCCGGACTCGACCCTCAGCAGGTCACCATCAACACGCTGTATGCCGGCGGCAGCTTCGGCCGACGCGCCAACGTCTGGTCCGACTACATCGTGGAAGCCGTTTCCATCGCGAAGGCCTTCGGTGCCGACGGCACGCCGATCAAGCTGCAATGGACGCGCGAGGATGACCTGCAAGGGGGTCTATATCGGCCCATGTACTTCCACAAGCTCGAAGCGGGCTTGAATGAGAAGAAGGAACTCGTCGGTTGGCGGCACGTCATCGTGGGCCAGTCGATCATGGCCGGCGGGCCCTTCGAGGCCATGGTCAAGAACGGCATCGACCCCACGTCCGTCGAGGGCGCTTCGACCATTGCGTATGAGATACCCAATATCGATGTCGAGCTCGCCACGACCAAGAGCGCCGTGCCGGTGCTGTGGTGGCGCGTGGTGGGCAGCTCGCACACCACCTTCGCGGTTGAGGCGTTCATCGACGAGGTCGCGCACGCGGCCGGCAAGGATCCATTTACATTTCGCCGGGATCTGCTCGAGAAAGAGCCGCGCATGAAGGCGGTGCTGGAACTCGCGGCCGACAAGGCGGGATGGAGCAGCGGTCCCTTGCCGAAAGGTAAAGGCCGCGGCATCGCGGTGGGCGAAGCGTTCAAGACCTATGTGGCGCAAGTGGCCGAAGTCACGGTGGATGACGCGGGACACGTGACCGTGGATCGGGTGGTGTGCGCGGTGGACTGCGGCATCCCCATCAACCCCGACGTGATCGCTGCGCAGATGGAAGGCGGCATCGGCTTTGGGTTGGGCGCCGTGCTGTATGGCGCCATCACGTTGAAGGACGGCCGCGTCGAGCAGCAAAATTTCAATAATTATCGGGTTCTGCGCATCAACGAAATGCCGAAGGTCGAGGTGCACATCGTGCCGTCGACCGAGGCGCCCACCGGTGTCGGCGAACCCGGTGTGGCGCCCATCGGCCCTGCGGTGGCCAATGCGATCTTTGCCGCGACGGGTACGCGCGTCCACATGCTGCCGTTCCCGAAGCCCACCAAGACCTGACCCGCTTACCAAGACCTGATCCGCCCGGCAAGACCTGAACGCGAGGCAATACCATGAACAGAACTGGAATCAGCGGACGAGCGGCACATCCTTTTCTCTGGACGCTTGCCGTTTTGGTGATAGCCGGAGCCGCCCTCGCGGGCTATTTGGTGTTTGCACCAGGTCCTACGGCGTTTGCGCAGGGCAAGCGCGTCGCGCTGGGGGACTATCACGACAAGGATCCGACCGGCGTGCCCGACGAGCTGAAGTCGGCCAGTGTCGTGGAACGGGGAGAGTATTTGACGCGCGCAGCGGACTGCGCGGTGTGCCACACGGCGAAGGGCGGGGTTCCCTTCGCCGGCGGCCGTGCCTTCGTGCTGCCCTTCGGGACCATCTATTCGACCAACATCACTCCGGATGCCGAAACGGGAATCGGTAACTACAACGATGTCAATTTCTTGGATGCGGTGCACAAGGGCATCGGTCGCGGAAACACCAAGCTGTACCCGGCCATGCCTTACACCAGTTATACCTACATGTCGGATGCCGATGCGCTGGCGATCAAGGCGTACCTGCTCACGCTCAAGCCGGTACATGCACCGGCGCCGCAGAACACGCTGGCTTTTCCATTCAATCAAAGGGGCCTGATGAGCATTTGGTCGGCGATGTTCAATCCCGACAAGCGCTATGAACCGAACGTCGAGCGGGACGCCGTGTGGAATCGCGGCGCGTACCTGGTCGAGGCCATGGGTCATTGCGGCGAGTGCCATACACCTCGAAATCTGGCCTTCGCCTTGAACAATCGGCGGAAATTCGCCGGTACCGTCCAGGCGGGTTGGCGCGCGTATAACATCACTCCCGATCGCAATAGCGGGGTCGGAGCGTGGAGCGATACGGATTTGCTGCATTATCTGTCGACGGGACATGCGGAGGGGCGGGGTACAGCGTCGGGTCCGATGGGCGAAGCGGTCGATGAAAGCCTCAAGTATTTGAAACCGAGCGATCTGACGGCCATGGTGACCTATTTGCGCACGGTGGCCGGAATTGCGACGGGCGACCTGCCGGAGCCGCGGATCGCTCCCGCGGCCGCCTCGTTCGCGGACGAAGTGGGCCATGCTGACCCGCGCGGCAAGGCGGTTTACGAAGGCGCTTGTGCCGGGTGCCACGGTTGGAGCGGCATCAGTCCGGGTATCCCGCCGGCAACTCTCACGGGGACGCGCGCCGTCAACGATCCAACCGCGACCAACGTCGCACAGGTCATCATCCACGGCGGTGAGCGGCATGCAGAACCCGGGCCGTCGAACATGCCGGCCTTCGGCAGCACGTATTCGGACAGCGAGATTGCAAGCGTGGCGAACTACGTGACCGGGCGGTTCGGCGCCAAGGCATCGGATTTGACGGCCGACGCCGTGACGAAATTGCGGATGCAGGATTAACCCATTCATGACGCAACGCAGTACGAAAGGCGATGGTACTAATTTAACAACAACGAGCGCATGCTCCGTTGCCAGGGATACGAGCTACATGGAGGAGCTGCACATTGTTTCGAGAAGGGCGCGCCGCCCACCGACTGTTTATGCGGACTACTCGCGATGCGCGAAATCAGGCATTTGCAAGGATGTATCAATGACTTGATCGGCCCCGTGGCGTTGTCCGCAGTGCGGGGCGAGGAACCGCAGCAGATTGTCGGCACGCTGCTGAACGTATTGGTACTGCGGCTGGACCTGGATTTTGTTGCGGCACGCCTGAGCGGCAACCCGCCCACAGCGTCGTCCGAGCTGCTGCGCACCGCATCGACAGCGCATGGTGGGCCGGGTGCGTCCACGGTTCCGAGCCAAATCAGCGAGTGGCTCAATAAAGCTTCTTCGTCCCCTCTCTTTGAGGCCCTGAATCCGTTCGGCCCTGGCCGAATTTCCGTCGTTCCGTTTTGTCTCGGCCTGCAGGGCCGCCTCGGGGCGCTGGTCGCGGCGTCGGCTCGTACCGACTTCCCGACCGAAACCGAGATGCTGGTATTGCGGATTGCCGTCGATCAGGCGGCCATCGCGTTGCATGAGGTGTTGCAGGGTGAACTCGCGTCGGAACTCGTGGCCATGACTCGGCTGCACGAATTCAGCTCCCGCGTGGAGGCGCTCACCGAACTCCAGGCGGTCCTCGAAGAGACGTTGACGGCGACAATCGAGATTCAACAGGCGGACTTCGGCAACGTACAGATCTACAACCCGGAATCACAGGCATTGGAAATCGCGGCGCAGCGCGGCTTTGCTGCGGAGGCGGCGGGATTTCGTGCGGTGCAATCGACGCCGCTGTTCAATCGGAGGGGAGAAGTGCTCGGCATGATTTCGACTCACTTCAAGCGCCCTCACCGGCCCTCCGAGCGCGAGCTACGTTATACCGAGCTGTACGCGCGGCGGGCGGCCGAGATGATCGAGCGCAAACGCGCTGATGACGACCGGGCCAAACTCGTGGCGCGCATCGATCGGCTCACGCACGCCGCCCGGATCATGGGCATGGACGTGTTGACGACGTCGATCGCACACGAGATCAATCAGCCCCTGGGGGGCGTCGTCTCGAACAGCAACGCGTGCATTCGCTGGCTAAATCGCGAAGTGCCGGATCTAAAGGAAGCGCGTGCCGCCGCCGAGCTCATCATTCGCGATGCGAACCGGGCAAACGACGTGATCCGCAGTATTCGGGCATTCAGCAAAAGGGCGCCGATGGACAAACGCCTGCTCGACCTCAATGCCATCATCCGCGAGGTGGTTGCGATGGTTGACGAGCAGCTTAGCAGCAGCCGCGTCGAGACTACATTGGCGTTGTCTGATTCCGCGATGTTTGTCCCGGGCGACCGGATACAGCTGCAGCAGGTACTCGTCAATTTGGTGGTCAACGCGATCGATGCGCTGCGTCCTCTGACGGACAGGCCGCGGCGCATGCGGATCACTTCGCGTAAGGATGCCGACAATCGCGTGACGGTGTGTGTGGAAGATAAAGGAATCGGACCGGGCGAGCAGGATGTGGATCGGCTGTTCGATGCGTTCTTCTCGACCAAGCCGGAAGGCATGGGACTGGGCTTGTCGATCAGCCGCAACATCATCCAGGCTCATGGCGGGGAACTCAACGCCGCCCGGAACGAGCTTCACGGGTTGACGATGAGCTTTTCGCTGCCGAGCGGCGACCAAATGTCGTGACGCTCGAGCCGCAGAGCGTCGTATTCATCGTGGACGACGACATTTCGATCCGCGACGGACTTTGCACCTTGGTTCGATCCGTCGGCTTGGAGGCACGAACCTTTGCTTCGGCGCCTGAATTCCTCCATGCGGCACTTCCGGACGTACCGGCGTGTCTGGTGCTGGACGTCCGCCTGCCGGGGCTCAGCGGGTTGGATTTACAGCGGGAACTTGACCGTACCGGCGTTCACATCCCCATCATCTTCATCAGCGGCCACGGCGATATTCCTATTGCAGTGCGCGCAATAAAGGCCGGGGCGGTGGAGTTTCTTCCGAAGCCAGTTCAGGAACAGGATCTATTGGATGCCATCAGCCAGGCCATGGACAAGGATCGGGACGCGCGCCGGCGACGGATCGAGCTTGCCGTAATCAGCGTGCGTTACGCCAGCCTGACACCGCGAGAAAACGAAGTGGTGCTAAGAGTTGTCCGCGGCCTGCTCAATAAGCAGATTGCGGCGGATCTCGGTGTCACCATGTTCACGGTCAAGGTGCACCGCCGGCATATCATGAGGAAAATGCAAGCCGCCTCGCTTGCGGAACTCGTGCGGATGATCGAAAAATTGAAGTGAGGCCATGCCTTGGTCCAAGTGCGGACTCGCAGGCACTGCACCAAGGTGGAATATACAAGAGCCGGAAATTCCTCTAAGTTCGTCCGGGCATATACGAGGGAGATTCAGCGCATGCAACTCGCGACCGCTGGTGCCCATGGCGCGCCACCAATGCTGGACGGCTGTCCCCCGAGTGCGATGCAATCGCTTGGTACCCTGCGCACCTACGATTCCGACGTGACGGTCTATTCCCAGGACGAGGCGGCGGATTATTGGTATCTGCTCGTCAGCGGTGCTGCTCGAAAATGCGCGCAAATTTCGGATGGCCGGCGCCAGATCGTGGACTTTCTGCTGCCTGGAGACTTGTTCGGATTCGATGCAGGTGCCAGGCGCGAGTGCTCTGTCGAGTGTCTTACACGGAGCACCACCATGGTGCGATACCAACGTCCGCAAATGGAATCCCTGATGGAAGCGGACCCCCAGCTCGCGCGTCAAGTACGCGAAATCGCGTTCGGCGCGATCAAAAGACTGCAGTCGCGAATGATCCTGTTGGGCCGCAGCCGCGCGCTCGAGCGAGTATGCGGATTTCTGCTGGAGATGGCTCATCGGGCGCGGATCGAAGCGGAGGGAACGGTCGCTTTGCCGATGTCGCGCTACGATATTGCGGACTATCTGGCGATTGCCGTGGAAACTGTGAGTCGATCATTGACTACGCTGCGCTGCGAGCGGGTGATTTCCTTCTGCGGCACGCGGCATTTCCGCATCGTCAATCGCGGGGCTCTGGTGGCCCATTGCTGCCGCTGACGCCGTCGTCAATCATTCGAATCGTTGGGGGCATCCATGGGCTTGCAGAAATTCGAAAAATCGAAATGGATCGGTGTGTGCGCCACTGTCTCTACCGGGCTGCTGGGTAAGCGCGCCGAGATCGAGATCGTCTCGCCGGTCGATGGAATCCTGATCGAAGCCCATTGGGCGCCGGTAATCGGAATTGTTTACGACCCGGTGAACGACGCGCTGAAAATCATGCTGGACGGCGTCGACCACTTCGTGTTCCAGCCCAGAGAGCTGTATCTGGATTTCGGTTTCGGCGGCGTTCAAAGTCTCGGCATTCTCGACCACGACCATGCGTGGCAGATCGTGCAGTTGCGCGACCCCTTGATGCTGCCCAGGCCGGCAGCGATCACTCCCAATATCGGAGGGTCACATGAAAACCGACAGTGAAATCAAGAAGGACGTGGAAGACGAATTGCATTGGGACCCGGACATCGATACCACCGACCTCGCGATTGCCGTGCACGACGGGATCGTCACATTGACAGGATTCGTGCGCAGTTATATGCAGAAGACTCAGGCGGAGCGCGATGCGAAGCGGGTCGCAGGGACGTTGCTCCTTGCCAACGACATCGAGGTGCGATTGCCTTACATCAACAAGCGGCCCGATCCTGAAATCGGGCGCGATGCGGTCGACAAGCTGCGGCATGAACTTCCCTATTCGTCGCGATCTATCAAGGTGACGGCCAAGGATGGGTGGCTCACGCTCGAAGGGACATTCGAGTGGAACTATCAGCGCGACCGGGCGGAAAAGTCCGTACGTGCGGTGCGGGGCGTCATCGGGGTCTCGAACGATGTCACGCTCAAACCGCGTGTGATGGCGCGCGACGTCAAGCGGAAGATCGAAGCCGCCCTCGGTCCCTGAGAAGGACCTCCCACCGCGAATCCATGCGCGAATTTAGAAGTAAGTGACGGTGAGCAGAGGCGCGAACGTGCCTCGATCCGCCCCGGTGGTGTCGTCGATTTCCATCAGAATGGGACTCGCGGGGCCCAGGTCCTCCATGATGCGCACTTGGAAGTCGAGGAGTCCCAAACGCTGCGCTTCGATCATCAATGGAGTGACGTCAATCGCGACGTTGCTTCCGACATCTGCTTGGGCAATCGGCGGGTTGACGACTATGGATGCCAGAGGCGGCTGGAGTGTACGGTCGAAGTCCGTGTCGAGCAGTGTCGGTGGCTGGAA
The DNA here is from genome assembly GCA_034667965.1 of Gammaproteobacteria bacterium. Classification (GTDB taxonomy): domain Bacteria; phylum Pseudomonadota; class Gammaproteobacteria; order Steroidobacterales; family Steroidobacteraceae; genus Bog-1198. The sequence continues at coordinate 20,500 of JAXDQI010000199.1, read as the reverse complement.
GGTTACGAGCTCGATCAAAATGGGAATTGTGCCGATAGTCGGTTGCAGGGTGTCGATATGGATGTCGAGGATGGCCGAATCAATGATGGCATTGCCCGGGACGCCACCCGTGCCCGTCAGTTGGAAATCCAAGAACGCCCGGTATTCCGCGCGCGTTACAGGATCGATTCCGGCAAACACGCTTTGCACCGTGGATGACATTCCCTGCGTTATCGCGAATGAAATCGGCGAGGTTTGTGCAATGTCCCCGTCGAAGACCGGGTCGCTCAATATTTGCGTGGTAACGGCAGGTGGTGGTGGGGCAGGGCCGCCGTCTCCCCCACCGCATCCCGCGATGCTGACAGCCGCGAAGGCGAGGGCAAGCGTGAATCCTCGAAGGTCGATCATCCAGAGAGCATATAGGAAGATCTTGTGACTCTCATCGCGAGTCTGCGAATTATGTTGGTTCACCTTGAGGCAAAGGAAGCGGCGAATCACGTACGCGTTGTCCGATAGTTGCGTACGTGCGCCGACGGCCTTGCAAACGGCTGCGATCTAAAAGGTCCAGCTGCCCATCAGCCCCACCGTGCGCGGCCGCAAGGTATAGGCGTACACCAGCGCGGACCCGGGGGCGTCCGCGTAGCGCTGAAGCAGGGGCCGCGCATTCGTGGTGTTGTTCACGAAGATTCGGACATTGACGCCCAGCTGGGTCAAACCCAACTGCAGATTGAGCAGGTAGGTTGCCGGGTCTGCGCTGAGTCTGGGATCGTAGGAGAGGCTGTTCGTCTCCAGTTCCGTAAACGGTCCCGGATTGTGGCTATGGGCGATTTCCTCGGCACGCAGGTACGCGGTCGTGGCGCCGGCGAGAGGCCATTCGTAACGAGCGCTGATCGTACCGCTCCAGGGCGCCGGCACGGATGGAACGCCGCCCACGACAGTGCCGCGATCGACGATGACATTTCCATCCGCGGTTCTCAAAGTCCGGGTGTAGCGAACGTCGAGATAACCCACGGCGGCCGCCATCAGAAATCGATCGGTCACCAGGGCGTCGGCGCTGAAATCGAACCCGGTGCTCCTGGCTGCACCGGCATTCGTCGTGAAGCTGTTGCCGCACGAGTCCTGGACCCGCTCCTGAATCCCATTCCAATGGATGTCGAAGAGGCTGGTATCGAGGTGCACACGGCGGTCGAGCAGCTGGTTCTTGGTGCCCACCTCGAAGCTCCAGACGGAGTCGGGCCCGAAGGTGGTGGGGTCCACGTTGCCGGCGCATCGGATCGGCGATCCCCCGTAACCGCCCGCCCGGAATCCCTTGGCGATGGCGGCATAGAACAGGTTGCGGCTGTCGGGCTGGTAGGCCAGATCGAATCGGGGAGTGGGCGGAAGCTTTTCCCCGTGACTCTGCGCGAACGGTGGGATTCCCGTGTTGGCGAAGCCCGAGGCGGAGGCCGCACTGCGGGTTTGCAGCCAACCCGTGCGCATTCCGGTTCCCAGACTCCAATAAGAGTTCAGCGACCATCGGACCTCACCGAATGCCGAGCTCTCGGTGATGGTGTTGTAGTCGTCGCTCAATATTCCGGGGTTCGAGGGCGCTGCGATCAGGTAGGTGTCCTGCGTCGAGTCCTGGCGCAGCCTCGAATAGAAGACCCCACCCAGCCACTTGATCCGTGCTGCGGGATCGGCCGATGCCACCCGCACCTCCTCCGAGAGGTGAATTTGATGGAGCGTCAACAGAGTCGGAACCGCGTCCGCATAGGACGTCGGGAACGCGTGACCCAACGGATTGCCGAAGCCTTCGAAAAACACGATCCCGGCGACATTTGTCGTGTCGACGGTAGCAGTCGCCGTTCGATCGACATAGGACGTGATGGACGTCAGATTGGCGGTGCCGAGTCGATCGGCCAGGACCAGCGACCCGATCATCAAGTCATCTACGGCGGGCTGGCGCAATAGTTTGCCGTTCTCCAGAACACCTGCTCGCTGCGGCGGCGGCTCGGCGTAAAACACGGGCGTGTCATGCAGATTCATGGACTGATGACTGAACGAGGGCGTGATGCGCAGCGAATCATTCGGTTCGAAGGCCATGCTGATGCGGACGGCTCTGCTCGCGGAGCGATTGGCGTCGGCATCGACGACCCCTCCGGTGAGCGGATCCACGCGATTCACGTAGCCCCCGTCATTCCGATACCAGGCGCTGACCCGGGCGCCCACGGCGCCCGCGATCAGCGGACCGCCGACGGCGGCGCCGATTTCGAAGTTGGTGCCGCCCTGGTCCGTCGCCGAGATTTCGGAGCGATACAGTTGGCTCACTGTGGTGGTACTCGGTTCATTGGTGATGAAGCGGATGGCCCCACCCTCGGCGCCCCGGCCGAATAGCACTCCTTGCGGGCCACGCAGCACTTCGACCTGCGCGAGATCGAAGGTCACGGGGTATGCATTGCCGAACGTCGTATGCGGAGTCTGAATCGGCGTATCGTCGACATAGATCCCGGTTGTCGCATCCCCCTGGTCCGCACTGATCCCTCGGATCGCGATATTGCTGAGGATCCCCGGACCGTATTGCGAGCTGAAATCGTATTCGATCCCCGTGGTCAGGGCGGCGATGCCGGCGATGCCCTGAATTCCCGACGCATCCATGTCCTCCGGCGACAGCACGCTGATGCTCATGGGTACCGTGCTCAAGAATTCGTCGCGTTTGGTCGCCGATACCACGACCTCGTCGAGCGAGTCGGCGGCGGATGAATTGCTGCCGGTCGACTCCCGGCCGGGATTCGTCGCGGGAACACGAACCGTCCTCGGCCGTTCGAACAATTTGATGGTGCGGTCATTGAGAAACTGGAAGTCGAGGCCGGTGCCCTCCAGCAGATGTGCAAGACCCGCGGTCGCGGGCAGTCCGGCGGGCACGGTGTGGGAGATTCTGCCGAGCGCCAGTTGCGACACGTACACGAGTTGAAGATGCGTCGACGACGTGAATGCGGCTAACGCCTGCGTCAGCGGTTGAGCGGCGATGGTCGTCGGGATGGCACGCTCGGGCGGCGCGTCGTCGGTCGCCAGCGCGTAGGTCCGGTTGACCAATAACAGGCATAGCACGCCCGGCCCGGTTAGCTGGCGTAACCAGACCATACCCTCTCCCTTCCGATTGATGTTTGCTCCCCTCCGGCTAGACTAAACCGAAGGGCCGGCACTTAGCCAGAGGCCGCCGGCGTCTTCGGCGGCTCCGTGGTTAGGGCGGCGGGCTCAGGTGTTGCGCGCCGTGGCTCCGGTTTTCCTGTGAGAATTCAGGACATTGAAGCGTGTCGGCAGCCGCTCCACCCGGACGCCGTTCAAGGATTCGAGGAATGCCGCGAAAGAGTCGATATCGGCTGCGCTGAAGGTGCCGCTGATCAACAAGCTACGGAGCGCCGGATCGTCGATCGTGAATGGGATGTTGTTGTAGCGGTTGAACTCGTCGGCCACCGCACCCAGCGGGCGCTGGTCGAATACGATTTTTCGCTCGAGCCAAGCCGTCGTCTCCCGCAGGTCGGTCGGTTCCGACGCGGACGGCAGCCTTCCGGCAACGACCCTGACCTGTCGGCCCGCGCCGACGCGCAGTCCGCTCGGGAGCCTGGCGCCTGCGGTTCGCGGCGGCGCGAACTGACCGACGGATACCGCAACCTGGCCGGTGACGACGGTGATCTGGGTCGCGTCGGGCTTGCGATAGACATCGAACTCGGTGCCGATCGCCACCGCATCGGTCGAGCCGGCATGGACGCGGAAGGGCCTGCCATCGTCGTGGGCGACATCAACCGCCACCTGCCCATGATCGACTTCCAGTAATCGTTCCGCCGATGAGAATCGCACCGTCACCGCGGTGTCGGTGTTCACGTGAAGCGTCGAACCGTCGGTAAGGGCCCAGACTCCCTGCTCACCGTGGGTGGTTCGATAGGCCTTGACCGCATCGACGCCCCGGCCATCTCTCATGAACCAGAGAACGAAAATCCCCGCCACGCCCGCACATGCGGCGGCGACGATGCTGCGCCAGTAGCGTCGAGCCGGGCGCGCCCGTGTTGGTTCAGGGCGGGCCGAAGGTCCGGCGATGTCAACGACGTTGCCGTCCGGGTCGCCGCGCGCCATCTCCACCAACGCGTCCACCGTCATGGTTGGCTGATCGCTCGCGGCACCGAGCGTGCGCTCCACGGCAGCGACGCCGAGGTACTCTTCAATGTGAATCGGCGAGGCCTTGAGCCAGGCAAGAAAGGCGGCCCGGTCGGTTTCCGGCAGCGGCCCCGACCGATGGGCTGCGTACCAGTCTGCCGCGACCTGGGTGATCGCGGATCGAATCTGTGCATCGGATGCGGTCATTCCATTACCTCATGCGTTCCATGCGCCGGCGGCAATGCGCCAAGGCCATCCCCAGGTATTTCTGCACCATGTGCGGCGATACGCCCAGATGCTCGGCGATCTCCTGGTAACTCAATCCATGTTGGTATTTCAGGTGTACCGTGGCCTGGCACTTCGGCGGCAGTTGCGCCAAGACCTCGCGCAGGCGCACGACCCGTAGGTCCATGTCGAACAACTCCTCGAAGCCGCCCGGCCTGCCCAGTTCGCTCTCGACGAACGGGTGATCGAGGTCGACGGGCGTCGGGTTACGTTGATCGAGGACGTAGCGTTCATGCACGAGATTGCTGGCAACCGTATACAGGTATCCCTCGGGATTGCGGATGGCGTCGGCGTCCTTGACCCGCAATATCCGGAGGTACACCTCCTGGACCAAATCCGCAGCATCGTGTTTGGTCTTGAGCCGGCGATAGAAAAACGCCTGCAGCGCGTTTCGATGTTCCGCAAACAAGCGCTCGACGAATGATTTTTTCGGTTCGGGCATGACGGGTCGGGATGTTGCCTGGGCGGCCTCGGAGGTTACCTTCATATCTCGGGGGATGCGCATATATAGAGTGCCGGCACGGGCATTCGGTTACCGGTAAATCAATGCTGCGATGCACCATTAAAAAATAGAGGTAACGGAAATCGAAGCCCGACACTCTTACTATGCGTGACCAAGGATAGGGCGCCATGGACTAGGATGCGCTGCCCTACGTTTTCTTTACCGCAATAGCGGAGGGAAGACGCGGTCCTCCTTTTTTTCTGATCCATCAGTCATGGTCCCTGGCGAGGCTTGCCGTAGATAGCGGACGACATTCGCCGCGAGCTTGCGCGATGCTCGATTAGCTTCGAACAAGTGGCCGCGTAGACTGTGGGTGAAGCCGATGAAAAACAGCCCTGGACATGACGTAGGCTGGCCGGCGGAATCAGCCGGCTCACTCACGTCGTCGAGCACCTGTGTCGTATCGAGCATCGAGTCCAGTCCTGTCGTAAAGCCGGTCGCCGCGATAATGGCGTCGAAGGCCTCCGACCTGCCGTCGGCGTAGACGGCCTGGGTGGGAGTCAGGCGTACCAATTCAGGCCGGATCTGCAACAGCCCCCGCTTCAGCACGTTGACGAAACCGACGTCGATCACCGGTACGCGGCGACTCGAATAGGGTCGCCAATCTGCGTTGGGCAAGCCGTACCGCGACAAATCGCCAAGCAGGAGGCGCGAGGTCATCTTTCCAATGTGGTCCGCGAGGCGGGGCGGTAGGAGGCTCAATAATATGCTGGTCCGCTGAACGGGTGATCCAAAGGGATCGCGCGGAACGATGGGCGGAGGGGTACGGATGCTCATTGCCACGTACGAGGCGCCTTGCTCGACCAGATGCGTGGCAATTTCGGCGCCGCTGTTTCCTGCGCCGACAACCAAGACGCGTTTGCCGGCGTAAATCGACGCGTTACGGTAGTCGACCGAGTGCGTGAACACCCCGGTGTAGCTCTCCAGTCCCGGCAGCGCGGGGACACGAGGAACCCGATACTGTCCTGTCGCGAGAATGACGACCAGCGCCCGCCAATGATCGTGGACGCCGGAAATGCGCCACGCAACTGGTGCCTCGAGGTCCATCTCAATCCGCCGGACGGCGTAGTTTGCAACTATTCGCAGATTGAAGCGGCGGGCGTAGTCGTTTAGATAGGCGACATACTCGTCGCGGGAGAGGTATTTGGGTTCGCGGCTTGGAATCGGGTAATGAGCGAGACCGGAATGTGCGCGCACGGTGTGTAGATGAAGGCCATCGTAGCGACGCGCCCAAGTACCTCCGACCGCGGAATCCTGTTCAAGCAGTACTGGGTCGATCCCGCAATGCTGAAGAGCGGCGGCGGCGGAAAGGCCGGAGGCTCCGGCACCGACAATCACGACGGTGGCTTGCGGCATGGAGTTCACTCGGCCGACGCGATCAGAATCCCCTGAACACTCCGAATGTCGAAGCGGCGTGACCGGAGCACGCGCCCGGGGCGACCACGCTGCATTTGCTGTCATATTGCACAAAGGCTTCCCGACGGACCGCGTTGAGATCGAAAGCAATGAATGCCACCAGCAGGAACAAGAAAAGCCCTGCCAGCGCGTACGAAGCCGCTTGGTTGTTGATTCGTTTACGATTCATGGTTGCTCGCCGGTTGGGGAAATGCCTGGACGCCTTGGTGAAGTAGACACGACAACGCAAAACGCGAACAGTAGTCTGCGGCTCGCGACAGCTCGGCTTCGCAATATGTGATCGGCATCGCGGCCCCGGATTTGACGCGACCGTACTACCATGGCGCCGGCTTGTAGTCCTTCAGGAACTGTCCCCAGATGTGCGCGCCCGTGAGGCGCCCGGCGAAGATCGGATCGACGATGCGGGCTGCGCCGTCGATGATGTCGAGAGGCGGCGAGAAGCCGATGTTCGCCTTACGGACCGCATGTGCGGCGGGATCCTCGTCGGTCACCCAACCGGTGTCGACGGCGTTCATGTGGATGCCGTCCTTCACAAAGTCCGGCGCGCTGGTCCGCGTCATCATGTTGAGCGCTGCTTTGGCCATGTTGGTGTGTGGGTGCTTGTCGGTCTTGGTGGTGCGATAGAACTGACCCTCGACGGCGCTGACGTTGACGACGTGCTTGTGATGGTCGGGCGTCCGCAACATGAGTGGCTTCAGGCGGGCATTGAGAATGTAGGGTGCGATGGCGTTTACGAGCTGCACCTCGAGGAGCTCCGGCGTTTCGACCTCATGCATGCGCAGCCGCCAGCTATTGACCTCGCGCAGATCGACCTGCTGCCGATCCTCGTCATAGCGGTCCCTGGGAAACAGGGCCTCGCCGTCGATGAAATCCTCGTCGAGATACCGACGCTGCGAGAGCGCCGCGCTGTGCAAGAGCCCCTCGCCGTGCCGCCGCGCGGCTGCCGCCACGACGGTGCCGATACCCTGCGCCCGCGACCCCTCCAGCGTCCGCCGCAACTCGTCGTGGCTGGCGAGCGGAGCCCGCCAGGCCTCGGGAAGTGCGGCGACGGATTCTGCCTCCCGGGTGAGAAGATGCTGGAAAAAACCTGCCGGTCGACGCACGGTCTGGCAGGCGTTATTGAGAATGTAGTCGAGCCGCGGCAGCCTCTCGACCAGGAATCGTGAAAACAGTTCGACGCTCGGGGTATGACGCAGATCGAGACCGTGGATCTCGAGCCGCTCGCTGAGGGCGGCGAAGTCCGGCTCCTTCGAGTACCGGTTGGCCGCGTCGATTGGAAAGCGCGTGGTGACGATGACGTGGGCACCGGCTCGCAGGAGCTTGAGGGAGGCCTGAAAGCCGATCTTGACTCGGGCGCCGGTGACGAGTGCGTAGTGCCCGCTCAGATCAGCGGTTTGTTCGCGCTTGGCGTAGTTGAAATCGCCGCACGCATCGCACATCGAGTCGTAGTAGCGATGCATCTTTGCAAAGGATTTCTTGCAGATGTAGCAGGAGCGCTCCTGACGGAATTCCGGGCGGTCGCTGAGTTCTTCAGGCTTCGGCCGCTCGAGCCAGAGCGGCGTATAGACCGCGGAGCGGCGCTGAATGCGCAGCCCCGATTGTTCCACGAGCTTCCGGTCGTGAACCCTCGCAGCCTCGCGTTTGGCGCGTCGAAACGCCTTCCCCATTCTCGTGACGTCGTGCCGCTCGGGCTTGGCGACGAGGCCGGCGAGCATCAGCAGTTCGCGCCGCCTCTGCGGCGTGAGGCGGGTGAGGTGAGAGCGATCTGCCTCGATCGCCCGCAGTACGCGGACGCACGCAAGCACATCGTCGTCTGCGAGCGCCCATTCGGTCACGGGGTTCCGTTGTTCCATTCGGACATTGTATGCCGGCCGCGGATTTTAGGGTCCGCCACTTCGAGACCGGGGTGCCTAGGCCTTTTTTAAACGTGACGTTCTGACGCTGTGAAACGGTGACGTCAAAACGTCACGCTTTTGGGGGCGTATCACCCCCCTTGGCCGGCGGATCAGGTGGGGAAGTGCTCAAACAAGAGGGCGGGAAGTCGGTGCATATCGGAAAACGTATGATGCGCCCCGGCTTCGATCAGCCGGAGCTCCAGCGTGAGTGCGCAGTACCCGTAGACCGTCATCCCGGCTGCGACGCCCGCCGCAACACCGGTGGGGCTGTCCTCGACGACGCAACAAGCGGACGGCGCGACCCTGTTCGCGGCCGCCGCCAGGAGAAACACGTCAGGGGCGGGCTTGGGGTGCGCGACATCGGTCACGCTGAAGATTTTTCCCTCGAAGCGGGGAAGCAAACCGGTTAGCCCCAAGGTGGTCTTCATTTTCTCGTGTGTGCCGCTCGAGGCGACGCAGTACGGCACCCGGATCGACTCGAGCGCATTCAAGGTATCTTCGATTCCCCGAACCGCCTTCAACTCCAGCTCGAGCGCCGCGGTGGTGCGGACGCGATAGTCTTCGATGAGAGTGGGCGGCAGCGGCCGTCCCAACATGGTCGATACAAGGTCCCAGCAATAGGTCATGGACCGTCCGACGAACCGCTCGAACATGTCGTCGACGGTCACCGGAATGCCGAGCTCGTTGAGCATCGCTGCGTAGACGCGATTGGTGATCAGCTCGCTGTCCACGAGGACTCCGTCGCAATCGAAGACGACCAGCCCGTAGGAGTTCGTTCCGCCCGGGCCGGCATCGACCGCCGTTCCGCGCTCAGGCAAGTCGGACCTCGACACCCCGGCGCCGCAGTTCCGCGACCACGTCCGGATTCGCACCGGTATCCGTGATGAGCATGTGCAGCTGCTCAACGCGGGCGATGAGCGAAATGTTCCGTCGCATCAACTTGGATGAGTCGGCAACGGCGATGACTTGGCGGGAGATCGCAATCATCTTCGCGTTGAGTTGGGCTTCTGGAAGGTGCGGCGTCATCACGCCTCGCTCAGGGTCCAGTCCGTCCGCGCCGAGAAACAAGCGATCCGCTTGGAGATCTGCGAGGGCGGCTTCCGCCATATGGCCCGACAGTGAGTTGGACTCCGGACGCAGGATGCCTCCCGGCATGATGAGCCGCACCGCCGGGACATCCGCCAGCAGCGACGCGATATTCAAGGCGTTGGTGATCACATTGATCGATTGGACCTCGAGCTTGCGGATCTGTTTCGCGATCTCGGCGGTGGTCGTGCCGGAATCGAGGATCACCGTCTCGCCGTCCTGGATCAGCGCCACCGCGGCTTTGGCAATGCGCACCTTCTCCGCATGGTGCAGCGTGCGCTTGACGTTGATCGGCTGGTCGTCGTCATCCTGCCGCAGCAGCGCACCACCGTGCGTCCGCTCGAGCGCACCGCCGGCCTCGAGCGACGCGAGATCGGTGCGGATCGTGACGGCCGAGGTTGCGAACCGCGCCGCCAGCGCCTCGACGGTGACCTTCCCGTGCTCGCGCAGCAGTTCAACGATGCGGTGGCGGCGTTCCGCGACCAGGAGTCCGGACTCGTTGTCGCCGCCGGGGGGGTCCGCGCGCGACGAAGTGCCTTCCAGGTTAGAGGGATGCATCGCGCCTCACACCGGGATGGCCTCGAGCAGGAGGAAACGATCGAAATTCACCGGCAGCCTTCCCTGCGCGCCGGATACGATGCCGAGGTCGCGTTCGTTGAAATAGTCGCGGATCCGGTACGACACGGTGCGCAACCCCCGAAGCGCCACCGGGCCGCTCCAGCGATCGGCGAAGAACGCGTAGTACAGGCGGCCGTCCTTCTCGATGGCGTGCGTCTCCGGGCGGTCGAAACCGATGTCGTAGAGCTCGCCGCGGTAAGTCCCGAGCGGCAGCATCTTTTCCTTGTAGAGCGCGATCCAGCGGCGCCATTCGCGTTCTTTCTCCGGCGTGAGCAAAAACGAATCCTTCGGCTTCGGATCCTTAGGCCAGGTGAACTTCGTCGATATGACGGCGCCGACGCCCACGGTGGAGGCGAAATCATCGTGGCGGTCGCTGAGCTCGACGTGATCCCCGGCATAGGGGGCGCTCGGGCCCATCAAGGCTTTCAACGTCTTGCCCTTGTGGCGCACCTGCCAGGAGGACTCGGGGTCGGAGGCGGGCGCTTGATTCATGTACGGGAAATTGAATGCCGAATAGGCGGTGCCGCAGGGGCACAACTCGATCACCGCGTCGGGATCGATGGCCGTCGCCGTTTGGTAAATCGCGCGGAAGAAAGTCTGCAAGCCCTCCACGGATTCCTCGGGACGGGCGTGATGGTGCGCGGGATTGAAGCAGGGTGCGACATTGTTCAAATGCTGGCCGTCGATCTTGAGCCCGGCAAATCCCCAGTCGCCGATGAACTTCTTGATGAGTCCCTGCGTGTGCTGCACCGTCTTCTCGTACGCGGGGCAGAGATAGAAGCTGTTCCACCAGGATATCTTCTGAACTGCGCCGTCCTTGTCGAGCAGCAGCATGTCGGTGTGATCGTGCAAGAGGTCGGTTCCCGGCGCGACCGACAGCGGGGAATACCAGAGCCGCGGCTTCAGGCCGGCGGCGCGAATGTCCGAGACGAGACGGCGCACGTCCGCCTCGCCGTTCGGATACTTGGTGCGATCGGGATTCCAATCGCCGATCATCGCCTGCCAGCCGTCGTCGATGACGGCCCATTCCAACCCCAACTCCTTCACCTTCGGCAGTGTGCCCTCGATCAACGCCGTCGTGCAGGCGCGTTCGTAGCCCCACGCACACCAGATCGGTTCGTAGGACGTCGCCGGCGGCACCGCCGGGGTCAGGCCGCGTTCGGAGATGAGGCGCCGGTAGCTGGAAAGCGCTGCGAAATAGTCGCCGTCGTGGACCGCGACGAAGGTCTCCGGCGTGTCGAAACGTTCGCCGGGCCTAAGGTCGCGCTTCTCGCGGCCGCACACGGCCACGCGCACGGCGCCGCGCTGCCCTTGCACAGGAAGCGAGACGCGCCGCGGCGTGTTCTCCGCGTGACCCACCGCGAGCCCGCCGTCGCGGCGCCAGACGTCGACGATGGGCGTGCCGCCGCCATAGTCGGAAGCCTCCATGCCGAGAAAGTTGTCCTGCGCGAATCCGGGTTCGACCGGTTGCACCCAGTCGCGGCGATCCTCGTACGACGCGCCGGAATAGCACCAGAATGCGGGTGCACGCGGTCCGGCGGTCCGGGTGCCGGCGGCGAGCACGCGGGCATCGCCATTGGTCCAACTGCGAAAGCTCAAGATTCCGGCGGCGGCATTGCGATACGAGGCGCGAACCAGCGCGATGCCGGGATGGCGTCGATACGACGTCACGGTCACGGTCTTCTCGACGCCGTCGACGGAGGTGCCCGATAACGTCAGGCGCGTGCCCGGACCGTTGACATCGTCGACCGTGCCCTGCGCCTGATGTCGGATCGCGAAGTCGGCGATGTGCTGGGCGTCACCACGCCGGGCGTCCTCGCGCAGCAGGTACTCGCTGGGTCCCCACTCGGTCATCGGGATCCAGTGCCGGCCCGCCCTTCGCGATATCCGCGTGTGGAGGTTCGCGTCCCATTCGATGCGCAGCGCCGAATCCTCGAGGGTGGCCGCGGCGCGATCCTGGGGCGCGCCGGTCCCGGTCTGCGCCGGCAGCAGCCCATGGCGGAGTGTTAGCGCGAGGCCGCCGGCGAGCCGAACGAACTGTCGACGCGAAGTCTTCCCGTGAGTAGGACCTTTATTCATTGACGGTTGCGCACAGCCTATTGACTTGTTCGAAAATACTAATAACATCAAATGCAAGAATACGAAAGTCAATTTGGATTAAAACTTTCATTTACTTTCGTTTTCCGCGCCAAGTGACGCGTCAATAAGCCATCTATTAAATGGTAAGGGAGACGAAGCGTGCCGAGCCTTAAGCCTACGTTGATTGCGATTTGGCTGCCATTCGCGACGGGGACCGGCGCGATTGCCGGGGTGGTCGAGGGACCCGCTGCCGTGGACACGCCGGCGACGGCAACAAATTCTCCGACCGCAACCACAGCATCGGCGGCAAACACCGCGGGCGCGAAAGACCAGGGACCGGGTCTGGAGGAGATCGTCGTCACCGGACTTCGGGCCAGCCTCGAGAAGTCACTCGACATCAAAAGAACGGCCACCGTGGTGCTGGATTCCATCAATGCCGAGGAGTTGGGCCGGTTTCCGGATGCCGACGTCGCCGACTCGCTGGAACATCTGCCGGGCATCACCATCACCCGCACCACGGGCGGCGAGGGACAGAAGGTGACCGTGCGCGGCTTCGGGCCGCAGTACAACATCGTCACGCTCAATGGCCGGATACTCGCCACCGACGACGATGGGCGCGATCTGGCGTTCGACGTGCTGCCGTCGGAGATAATCTCGGGCGCCGACGTGCTCAAGTCGTCGGAGGCCTCCGCGATCGAAGGCAGCATCGGCGGCACGGTGAACCTGCGCACGGCGAGTCCCTTCGACAACCCCGGCCTGCATGGGGGCGCGCATGCCGAAGGTAATTACAACGACATGTCCACCTTGCACGGCCGGAAATTCTCGCTGTTCGTCGAGAACACCATGCTCGACAATACGCTGGGGTTCCTGATCGCCGGCGTGCAGTCCGACAATCACACACGCACCGATTCGCTGAACGCCTACAGCCAGGACATCTACGACGCGACCACGTTTCCTTTCGAGGACCCTAACGGCGCCAAACTCTCGGCCGCGCCCTGCTGCATCACCTTCGGGTCCGTCTTCGATGAGAAGAAGCGTGAGGCCTTGTCCGGAAGTCTCGAATGGCGCCCCACCGACACCTTCAAGCTCGCCGCGGATGGCTTGTGGACCAAGTTGCAGGATCCGCAGATTGGGTACAACCAATCCTATTATTTTCCGTACGGTCAAGATCAGAACGGGAATGGAATCTGGTCCGATTCGAGTGCCACGGTGCAAAACGGGGTCGTTACCGGCGTGACGTCGAGCAACTTCACGCCGGAGATCGTGAATAACACCATCAACCGCAACGTCGTCACGTCGGTATATGGCTTGAAGGGCAGCTGGCAGCCCACTGAAAAGTTCAAACTGGGATTCGACGTCTATCGCTCGACGGCGAATCGCCCCGAGGGCGGCACCGACACCTTCGTGACGGCGGGACTGGTATCGGCTCAACCCAACGCCGAGGACTTCATCACCGTCACCGACCTGCCTCACAGCCTGCCCAGCATCAACGTGATGATTCCGCCGAGCCAGCTGGGAATCGCGGCATGCCCGGCCGGGACGGCGAGCGCCACCAAGGCGGGCTACTGCTCGTATACCGCGCTGATGAACTCAGGATTTCTGAACAACAACAAGTATTGGTCCACGCATTACGACGGGCTCAACGGCTATTCGGTGCATGATCAGGTCACGGGCTTTACCCTGGACGGCTCCTATCAAGCGAGTCTGGGATTCTTCGACAAGCTGCTGTTCGGCCTGGGCTACAACCACCGTGAAAAGAGCCGCGTCGACAGCAGCAACGATTGGACCAACGGATCCGGACAGTACGGCACGCTGTACCAAACCGTGGGCTGCCCCGTCCAATGCAGTCCCTACTCCTTCGGCTCGCAGGGCTTCAATGTCATCTCCTTCACCAGCCCGCCCAATTTCATGCGCGGCGCGGGCGGATCCTACCCCATGGTGCTGCCGAAGTTGAACACCGCTCAGCTGCTCGCGTTCATGGCGAGTTTGAACGGCAAACCAAATCCGACTTTCTGCACGGCGCTGCCGTGCAGCACTCCGTTCAACTTGGCGGACACGCTGCCGCAGCCCAACCCGTTCAACTCCTACGACGTGACCGAGAAGACCTATTCCTTCTACACGGAGATGACCTTCGCCGGCACGGATTGGTCGGGAAACGTGGGTGTGCGCGTGGTGCGCACGACGACCCTGGCCGCCACCGCCGAATCCGTGCCGGTGTCATTGTGGACCCAGAGCGCTTCGACCGGCTCCGTCCAGAGCTATAACGTGCAGTACAGCACCGCGACGCAATTCCTGCAGGAAGCGACCTATACGCTCGCGCTGCCGTCGGCCAACCTGAGCTACTGGGTGATTCCGGACCGCCTGCAGCTGCGCGGGGCGGTGGCTGAAACCATGTCGCGTCCGGACCTCGACCAACTGGCGCCGAACTCTACCAATCAGGCCATCAACGGCACGCGGGTGCTCGATTATACCGGCACCGCGGGCCTGAAGCCCATCAAGGCATGGTCCGCGGACCTGTCGATCGAATGGTACTACCGGCCCCACTCGGCGCTCAATGCGGCGCTGTTCGGCAAGAAAGTCACCAACGACATCTACACCGGGATTCAAACCAACGTCGATCTCGGCACCAAGGAATATCAAAATGGGCCGCCGGGCGTACCGAACAACCCGCCGATACCTTTCGTCTGGACCATCTCCGCTCCGGCCAATGGCGCCAAGTCGACCTACACCGGGGTCGAATTGAGCTGGCAGCACTTCCTCGAGAACGGCTTGGGCACGCACATGCAATACACGCACACCTGGAGCAAAGGGTACGATCAGTTCGGTAATGCCACCGGAGCCGTCAACGCGGCGCCGCCCACCACCTTCTCGATCAGCCTGATCTACGACAAGGGACCGTTCAACATGGATGTGAACTGGGACTACACCTCGCGCTACACATCCCGCTGCTCGCAGTGCACGGAAGTGCCGGGGTGGCCGGCCGTCGCCGACCCCTTCTCCTGGGTGACGGCGAGCGCGCATTACCGGGTGTTCAAGGGCTTCGAGGTGTACGTCGAGGGCAAGAACCTCACCAACGCCATCGCGCGCACCTACTTGAACGGCAACCCGTTGCTGCCGTGGGCGCCCGGCCAGCTCGTGGGGCAGAGTGCCAGCGGTGTGGGTGAGGGCTACAGTGCGTATGGCCGCAGCTTCGTGCTCGGCGCATCGTACCGATTCTGACGTGAAGAATCTTTGACTTGAAGAAACCCTGGCTTACCTATGCGCTGATCACCACCGGGTTCTGGGGGGTGTGGGGCGCGTTCGCCGAATTTCCGACGCGGCATGGATTTCCGGAAACGCTGGTGTACGTGGTGTGGGCGCTGACGATGATCCCGCCGGCGCTGTACGCGATGCAGCGTGCCGGCTGGCGGGTGCTCCGCGACCCCAAGTCGATTCTCTTGGGATCGTTGATCGGGCTCACGGGGGCGGGCGGTCAGATGCTGCTGTTCCATGCCGTGCACACGGGGCCCACCTACCTGATCTTTCCGATCATCGCGTTGTCGCCGGTGATCACCATCGCGTTGTCCATGCTGTTTCTCAAGGAACGGGTGACCAAGGTGGGCGCGCTCGGCGTGGCGCTGGCGCTGATCGCGCTGCCGTTGTTCAACTATTCGCCGGGCGGAGAGGCGGACGCTGCGGTCACGAACGCCGCGTCAGCGGGGACGGCCGGCCTGCAGGGCGTCACGTGGTTCGTCTATGCGTTGGTCATTCTGCTCGCGTGGGGCGTGCAAGCCTATTTTATGAAACTCGCGAACGGCACCATGGATGCGGAAAATATTTTTCTGTACATGGCGCTCACCGGGCTCGCGCTGATCCCGGTGGCGCTGTGGATGACCGACTTCGGCGTCCCCATCGAGTATGGGTGGCAGGGACCGGGCCTCGCGGCGATTACGCAAATCCTGAACGCCGTGGGGGCGTTGACGCTGGTGTATGCCTTCCGCTACGGCCGGGCGCTGGTGGTGGCGCCGCTCGCCAACGCGGGTGCGCCGATGATCACGGCAATCGTCTCGATGATCGTGCTGGGGATCATGCCAAACGTCATCACTGTGGCCGCCATTGCGCTGGCCTCCCTCGCCGCGGCGCTACTTGCCATCGAACCGGAAGAGAAATTGATCGAGCAGCCCGTATGAACGCGATGCTGGATCTCGTCCGCCGTCACAAGGCCGGCGAGCCGGTGGGGATCTATTCCGTGTGCTCTGCGCACCCGTTGGTGCTGGAAGCTGCCCTGCGTCTCGCGCAGCGTACCGTCGGTGTTGCGCTGATCGAAGCCACGTCGAACCAGGTGAATCAGGACGGCGGCTACACCGGCATGCGGCCCGCCGCGTTTCGCGAGCGGGTGCTGGCGCTCGCGAGCGCCGTCGGCCTGCCGCACGACCGTGTGCTTCTGGGCGGCGATCATCTGGGGCCCAATTGCTGGCAACGCCTGCCCTCGTCAACGGCACTGGACAAGGCTGGGGTGATGGTGGGGGAATATGTCACCGCGGGCTTCCGCAAGATCCATCTGGATTGTTCCATGTCCTGCGCTGACGACAGCCAAGCGCTTGGCGATGAATTGATCGCGGGTCGCACGGCCGCGCTGTGCGCAATCACCGAGGCCGCGTGGCGCAGCGCCGGCGGCGAGCCGCCGGTGTACATCATCGGCTCCGAAGTACCGGTGCCGGGCGGTGCGCACGAGACTCTCAATGAACTGGCTGTCACCACGCCCGAGGCGGCGCACGCGACCATCGAGGCGCATCGCAGAGCGTTCGTGCGCCACGGGGTCGAGGCGGCGTGGACCCGCGTGGTGGGTCTGGTGGTGCAGCCCGGAGTCGAATTCGACCATCATCAGGTGATCGACTATGTCCGCTCCAAAGCCGCTACCTTGAGCCGCAGCATCGAGCCGGTGGCCGACATGGTGTTCGAGGCGCATTCCACCGATTATCAGACGCCCGCCGCTCTCGAGGCGCTGGTGCGGGATCATTTCGCCATCCTCAAAGTGGGGCCGGGGGTGACTTTTGCGCTGCGCGAAATGCTGTGGGCGTTGTCGGACATCGCATTGGAGATGGACCTGATGACTCATCAGTCCCTCAAGGATGTGGTGCTCGATGCGATGAAGCACGACTCCAGGCACTGGAAGGCGTACTACCTGGATGCCGGCCGGGAGCATTTCGATCTGCAGTTCAGCTTGAGCGACCGCATCCGCTATTATTGGGCCACGCCGGAAGTGTCGAAGGTGTGCGCGCAATTGCTGCACGAACTCACGTCGGCCGGCCTACCTTTGACCCTGGTGAGCCAGTATCTGCCGACACAGTATGCCGCGATCCGCGACGGCCGCCTGAGAAACGACCCGCGCGACCTGGTGCTCGATGGCGTCTCGCAGGTGCTGCGCCATTATGCGAACGCCTGCAATACGGCCGCTTCGGCGGCCGCGTGAATCTCCGCTGAGGACTGACATGGATTACCTTGGAATCTCGCAAGAGCGCCTGGAGAAATCGGGCGGTTATTGGACGGCGCGCGAGATCTCGCAGCAACCGACCCTCTGGCCCCTGATCGAAGGGCTTATCGCGGCGGATGCCGCCGCCTCCCGCGCCTTTCTGGACCCTCTGATGCGCCGGCGCGATCTGCGCATCGTGCTGACCGGCGCCGGCACGTCGTCGTTCGTCGGCGAGTGCCTGGCGTTGGCGTTGGCCGGAAAATCCGGTCTTAGGGTCGACTCGGTGGCCACCACCGATCTGGTCGGGTCCCCGATGAGCTGGCTCAAGCCCGAGGTGCCGACGCTTCTGGTCTCGTTCGCGAGATCCGGCAGCAGTCCGGAAAGTGTGGCGGCTCTGAACCTGGCGGAACAATGCGTGCAGGACTGTCATCATCTGATTTTCACCTGCAACGCCGAGGGTGCGCTGTACCGGCTCGGAAAAAACACACGCAATACCCGCATCGTCCTGCTTCCGGAAGAGACGAACGATCGTGGCTTTGCGATGACCTCCAGTTTTTCCGGCATGTTGCTGGCCGCCGCCATGACCTTCGACTTGTTCGCCTCCGATGCCGAATCGGTTGCGCAGCTGGCGCGTTCGGCTGGGGAGGTGCTGGCCGGCACGTTGCCGTTGATCTCCACCCTGGTGCGCGAACGCTTCGAACGGATCGTCTATCTCGGCAGCAACGCGCTCAAGGGATTGGCGAGGGAAGCAGCGCTCAAGACCCTCGAGCTCAGCGACGGACAGGTGGTGGCGATTTCCGACACGCCGCTTGGCTTTCGTCACGGCCCGAAAACGATCATCAACGGCAAGTCGCTGGTCGTGGTACTACTCTGCAACGACACCTACACCCGGCGTTATGAGGTTGATCTGCTAAACGAACTGCGCGCCGATGGGGTTGCAGGACGCGTGCTGGCGTTGACCGCGCAGCCCATGCAAGACCCTGGGTCCGCGGACGACGTCGCGGTATCCGGCGCCGGCGCAGCGTCCGATCTCGCCTTGTGCCTTCCGTACGCAGCATTTGCGCAGTCGCTGGCCTTCATGCAATCGCTTTCCCTGGGTCTTACGCCCGATGTTCCGAACGCGCGCGGTATCGTCAGCCGCGTGGTGCAGGGAGTAACGATTTATCCGTTGGATCCTGCGAAGTGAGGACCTACCTCGGCGTCGACGGTGGAGGCAGCAAGACCGAGTTTGTGTTGATCGACGAGTCCGGACGCGTCCTGGCCACGCGGCGCGAAGGCCCGGCCTATTACCTCGAGACCGGCGTCGAGGCGCTCAAGACGATGCTGGCGAGCGGCATTCACGCGACGCTGGCGCAGGGCACGGTATCACCCACCGATTTGACCTATGCGTTTCTCGGCCTTCCGTCATATGGCGAGGACAGCCGCTTGCTCGATGTCCTCGATCGGGCCGCGTCGCCCACCCTTCCCCAAGCAATGTATCGGTGCGCCAACGATATGGTGTGCGGCTGGGCCGGTGCGCTGGGCGGCCGCGACGGCATCAACATTGTTGCGGGCACCGGCTCCATCGCCTACGGCGAATTCGCAGGCCGGAGTGCGCGGGCCGGCGGTTGGGGCGAGTTGTTCAGCGATGAAGGATCTGCCTACTGGGTTGCCCGGGAGGGACTGAACCTATTCTCGCGCATGAGCGATGGCCGCGCCGAGTTGGGCCCGCTGCATCGGCTGATTCGCGACCATTTCCATTTGCGCGGGGATCTGGATCTGTGTGCAGCCATCTATGGACCGCCGCCGTTGACCAGAAGCGGCGTCGCGGGCCTGGCACAGATCGTTGCGCAGGCTGCGCGCGCCGGCGACACGCAATCACGGAGGCTCTTTGACTCGGCGGCGAAGGAACTCGCTGCGCTCGTGGATGTGGTGCGAGGCAAGTTGAACGCGCCGCATCACCTGTCGTTGCCGGTCTCCTATTCGGGAGGCATGTTTCAATTCGGCGATTTGGTTCTCGATCCGCTACGTTCGGCGTTGTGCGGCAGCGAGCGCGCGTATGAGTTTGTTGCACCGATCATGTCGCCGGGCGGCGGGGCGGCACTGTACGCCGCCAAACTCAGCGGAGCGCCGTTGACGTCCGTCGCAGTCGCCGAGTTGGCGCGGCACCTGGACGCGACTGGTCCCGCGGCGATTCCAACATGAGGAGGCTCGGCAACATGACGGTCCCGGAAACATGACGAGACCCGCCAGGACGATCCGCGCGGCCGCTGTATGGGTCATGGTGCTCGGGGCGGCTGCCGCGCACGGCGGACAGACCTACACCGACGCCGACTTCGAACGGGTTCGCAAGTTCGACGCCCACGTCCATGCCAATACGGAC
Source organism: Gammaproteobacteria bacterium (assembly GCA_034667965.1). GTDB lineage: Bacteria > Pseudomonadota > Gammaproteobacteria > Steroidobacterales > Steroidobacteraceae > Bog-1198. The sequence continues at coordinate 695 of JAXDQI010000199.1, read as the reverse complement.
GATCATGTCTTCCTGGAAATTGCGCGCAGGGACGGCTTCGAAATTCTGTCGATCAATGTCGACTACCCGGACTTCCCGCCCCTGGAATTGCAGGCGCATGTCGCCCATCGGCTGCAGGCGGCGGATCCGCGGCATTTTCATTTTGTGACCACATTTTCCATGCGAGGCTTCGGCGGCGAGCGTTGGACCCAGGACACCATTCGGGCAATCGATTCCGAACTCCAGCGCGGCGCGCTCGGCGTCAAGGTGTGGAAGAACGTCGGAATGGTGGAGAAGGACCCGCAAGGCCGCTTCATCATGCTCGATGATCCCGGATTCGACGGGGTCATGCGGCATATCGAAGCCAGGCACGTCCCTCTGATCGCGCACCAGGCGGAGCCGAAGAATTGCTGGCTACCGCTCGAGCAAATGACGACGGAAAACGATCGGAGCTATTTCCGCGACCATCCCGAATACCATATGTACCTTCATCCGGAGCAGCCCAGCTATGAAAGTCTGATTGCCGCGCGCGATCATTTCGTGGCGCGCCATCCTGGACTCAGCTTCGTCGGCGCGCACATGGGCAGTCTCGAATGGAGCGTGGATGCGCTGGCGAAGTTCTTGGACACCTATCCCAATGCCACGGTGGATCTGGCCGCGCGTATGACGCAGGTGCAGTATCAGTCGAAATCCGACCGCGACAAGGTGCGTCGATT
>JAXDQI010000198.1:0-33136 GCA_034667965.1 Gammaproteobacteria bacterium | reverse complement strand
CCCGGGAAAAATCTGCTCGACGCCGCGTCTTGGAAGAAGACTTCGGAACCCGTGTTCAAGGCATCGCCGCAAAACGGGGTGTACGCGCCTGGTCACAACGGCTTATTCAAATCGCCCGACGGAAGGGAGGACTGGATCATTTACCACGCGAATTCCGGTCCCGGACAGCGCTGCGACAGTCGGCGTGCGCCGCGAATCCAAAAATTCACCTGGCGCGACGATGGGCTGCCGGATTTTGGAGTGCCCGTTGCGACTGGCGCTCCCCTGCTGGCTCCGTCCGGCCGGTGAGCCGGTATCCGGGCCGAGCCTGGTCGCCCGTCAGCCGGCGAAGGCGTTCGGCGCCAGCCCCCGAGTGCGCGGATCGACTTCGAATACCTTGCCCGCGAAGACATCGCCATCACGACCGACCGCCGCCGTGGTCACAAACATCCGGTCGAGCCCGGGGCCGGCAAACGTGCAGCTGGTGATCTGCGGCGTGGGCAGCGCGATGGAATTCTGGAGGCTGCCGTCGGGCGCGAATCGGCTGACACGGGCTCCATCCCAATGGGCCACCCACAAGTGGTCATTCGCATCCACCGTCATGCCGTCGGGCTGACCCCAGTCTTGCGGAAATTCGATGAAGGAGCGGCGCTCGCCGAGCGATCCGTCGCCGCGCACTGCATATCGAAACACGGTCCGTTGCGCGCTGTCGGTGTGAAAGAGGTACCGCTCGTCGCAGCTGAATGCGGGTCCGTTGGCGATGACATAACCATCGTCGAGACGCGTGATGGTCCGGTCGGCGTCGAAGCGATAAAAGCCGCCGGTGGGCTGATCTGCGGCAACGGGCATGGATCCGGCGTAGATGCGCCCGGCGGAATCCGCTTTGGCGTCGTTCAAGCGGTTGCCGGGGCGGTCGGGCTCGGGACGTGCGATCACGCACACCTCGAACGGATCGAGCCGCAGTTCGGCGAAGCCGCTGCGCAGTCCGGCGATGAATCCCGGCTGGTGCCGACGCTCGATCACCCAGCCGATCATTTCCGGCAGACTCCAGGAACTCATGCGGCCATCGCCGAGGCGCAGTCTATTGAGTTTCTGCCGCAGAATATCCACCCAATAAAGTGCACCGTCGCGCGCGGACCATAGGGGTCCTTCGCCGAGCTGATCCCGATCGAGGGGATTGACGATTGACCATTCAGCCATAGTCGTGTGAGCCGTCCGCGCGCCGTACGCGAATTCTAACGCATCACCGCGGTGCGGAGGGCGGCGTTCGGGTCGCCGGATGAGCTGTCGCAAGGATTTTTTGCACCCAATGTCCTTTTATCTGATATATAATCTTTATACACATCGGGACCAGTTCAAGCAAACCTACGCGGCGCGGGTTGGCGGAAACAATCACCGGTTCCCGGACAACGATGACGAATCAGTCTAATCGGATTAGTTGCGCGATCGAAGCGCGTCGGGGATGGAAGTCATGAGCGAGAACAAAAGTCGGCCGGCGCTGAGATCGCGGGCGTGGTTCGACAACCCGTCGAACCCGGACATGACGGCGTTGTACGTTGAACGGTACTTGAACTTCGGGCTATCGCTCGAAGAGCTCCAATCGGACCGGCCCATCATCGGGATTGCGCAGACCGGTAACGATTTGGTGCCCTGCAATCGTCACCATATCGTGCTCGCCGAGCGGGTGAAGGAGGGGATTCGCGAGGCGGGCGGCATTCCCCTTGAATTTCCGGTGCATCCGCTGCAGGAGACCGGCAAACGCCCGACGCCGCTGCTGGACCGCAATCTGGCGTACTTGAGTCTGGTCGAGGTTCTCTTCGGCTACCCGCTCGACGGCGTCGTTCTGACCATTGGCTGCGACAAAACGACTCCCGCGTGCTTGATGGCTGCGGCGACCGTGAACATTCCGGCGATCGCGCTGTCCGTGGGACCGATGCTGAACGGCTGGCACAAAGGCGAGCGCGTCGGCTCCGGCACCATTGTCTGGAAAGCGCGCGAGTTATTGGCAACCAGTGAAATCGATCAAAACAAATTCATCGAGATGGTGGCCTCCTCGGCGCCGTCGACCGGTTTCTGCAACACGATGGGCACCGCGACCACGATGAATTCGTTGACCGAGATACTGGGGATGTCGTTGCCGGGGTCTGCCGCGATTCCGGCGCCTTACCGGGACCGGCAGCAATGCGCGTGGCAAACCGGCCGTCAAATCGTCGAGATGGTGCAGGCGGATCGCAAGCCCTCGGACATCCTCTGCCGCGACGCGTTTCTCAACGCCATCCGTTTGAACTCCGCGCTGGGCGGTTCCACGAACGCGCCCATTCACCTGATCGCGATCGCACGGCACGCAGGCGTCGATCTGACCTTGGATGACTGGGAGACGCATGGCCACGGCGTGCCGCTGCTCGTCAACTTGCAGCCGGCGGGCGAGTATTTGGGCGAGGACTTCTATCGGGCGGGCGGGGTACCGGCCGTTGCAGGCGAGTTGCTCCGGCACGGGGTCTTGACGCCGCATTTGATGACCGCCAACGGCCGCACCTTGCAGCAAAACTATGCCGAGTCGATCACGACCGATGAGGCTGTGATTCGGCGCTTCGAGCGGCCGTTGCTGCCCTCGGCAGGTCTTACCGTATTGCGCGGCAACCTGTTCGATTCCGCTGTAATGAAGACCAGCGTCATTTCGGAGAGCTTCCGTGCGCGCTTTTTGCTGGACCCCGCGGATCCGGAGGCCTTCGAGGGACGCGCCGTCGTCTTCGACGGCCCCGAGGATTATCGTGCCAGCATCGATCAACCTGGACTCGGAATCGACGAGCGCACCATTCTCGTGATTCGTGGAACGGGACCCATCGGGTATCCGGGCGGCGCCGAAGTGGTCAATATGCATCCGCCCACAGCGTTGATCCGTGCCGGCATCGACACGCTTCCCTGCATCGGCGACGGTCGCCAGTCCGGTACGTCGGGTTCGCCGTCCATTTTGAATGCGTCGCCGGAGGCTGCGGTGGGGGGCGGGCTTGCGCTTCTGCGTACCGGGGATCGGATCCGTGTCGATCTGCGGCGCCGCGAGGTCAATGTGCTGATCGACGCGGACGAACTCGCCCGTCGCCGCACGGCATTGGGTGCGCAAGGAGGGTATGCATATCCGGCCTCACAAACACCCTGGCAGGAAATTCAGCGCAATCTCTCCGGACAATTCGACGGCGGCGCCGTGTTGGAATCTGCCGTGAAGTTCCAGCGCCTGGCGCAAACAGCCGGCACGCCGCGGGACAGTCATTGACGATCGGCGATCAAGAAGGCACTCATCGATGAGAGGGGAGGGGAGCAATGACACAGGCATTGAATGTAATCGCGGGAGCGCTGACCGGCGCGGTATTGCTGGCGAGCGCCGGTGCGTCTGCCTCGGATGTGCGGCGGACTGATTTCGGTGCGTTGCCGGACGGACGCGCCGTGGAGGCCTTGACGCTGCGCAATGATCACGGCATTGCCGCCACCGTCATCACCTACGGCGCGGCACTGCAAGGACTCACCCTGCCCGACCGCGCGGGGCGGTCCGCGGACGTCGTGCTCGGCTACGCGACGCTCGAGGGCTATCTCGCGAAGTCCGAATACTTCGGCGCAACCGTGGGTCGCTTTGCAAACCGACTGGCCAAGGGGCGCTTCCTGCTCGACGGCAAGCGGTATCAGACGCCACAGAACAACAACGGCAACGCGCTGCATGGTGGCGAGCGGGGTTTCGACAAGGTGCTGTGGGAAGTGGTCGAAGTCCACGGCGGCAAGGTCGCCAGCGTCAAGCTTCGCTATGTCAGCCCCGACGGCGATCAAGGCTACCCGGGCACGTTGACCGTGTACGCTGTCTATACACTGGACAGCGCCGACGCGCTCACGATCGAATACACGGCAACCACCGATCAGCCGACGATCGTCAACATCAGCAATCACGCCTATTGGAATCTCGCGGGTGAAGGGTCCGAGCACGGCGCGATGGGGCATGTGCTCACGATTCGGGCGGACGCCTATACGCCGGTGGATGACACGCTGATCCCGACCGGCGAGATGCGTCCGGTGAAGGGTACGGTGTTCGATTTTCGACAACCCATCGCGGTCGGTGCGCGCGTGCGCGATGCGCACGAGGAACAGATCAAGTTCGGCCGCGGCTACGATCATAATTTTGTCATCGCGCACGACGTGTCGAGCGCGCCGCGCCTGCAGGCAACCGTGCAGGACCCGGGATCCGGTCGAGGCTTCGAACTGTGGTCGAACCAACCCGGCCTGCAGTTTTATTCCGGAAACTTCTTGGATGGCACGGTCGTCGGCAAGTCACAACGCGCCTATCGTCAAGGCGACGCCATCGTGCTCGAACCGCAACTGTTTCCCGATACCCCCAATCATCCGGAATTCGGATCGGCAAGGCTGGCTCCCGGGACAACGTATCGCAACGTCATCATCTACCGTCTGACGACCGGTGCGCGGGCCAAAAAGGCCTAGGGGTCACGGTGCCGCGCGTTGTACCGCCGCCCGGATATTTTGCAATCGAGGAACGAGTCATGGTTGGAAAATTCAACATCGCCGCCCTCATCGTGGGGCTGACATTTCTTGCCGTCCACGGGGCTGCCGCCCGCGACCGATGGCCGCCGACCCTGGCGGCCGAGTGGCACAACCGGCAACCGTGGCGGGTGGGAAGCAATTACACGCCGGCCACGGCCATCAATCAGCTCGAAATGTGGCAGGCTGAGACCTTCGATCCCGTCACCATCGACCGGGAACTCGGCTGGGCGCAGACGCTCGGCATGAACACCATGCGGGTATTTCTGCACAATCTCCTATGGGAACAGGACCCACAGGGCTTCGCCAAGCGCATCGATGCCTTTCTCGCGATCGCCGCGCGTCACCAGATCAAGCCACTGTTCGTGCTCTTCGACAGCTGTTGGGATCCGGAGCCGCGGTTGGGGCCCCAGCATCCGCCCATACCCGGCGTACACAACTCCGGTTGGGTTCAATCGCCTGGCCGCGCCCGTCTCGAAGACTTTTCCCAATACCCGAAGTTACGGGCCTACGTCGAGGGAGTGGTCGGCCGGTTCGGGAAAGACGACCGAATCCTCGGATGGGATGTCTGGAATGAGCCGGACAATGACGGCGGCGGAAACTACGGGCGAGAAGAGGGCAAGCAACATCTGGTCGAGGGACTGCTCGCTCAAGTGTTTGACTGGGCTCAAGCACAGAATCCCACGCAGCCGTTGACCAGCGGTTTGTGGCGGGACGATGACTGGTCGTCGGCACATCTGAGCGTCATCGAGCAGATCCAGATCGACCGGTCGGACGTCATCTCTTTTCACGACTACAACTGGCCCGAGGTGTTTGAACGACGCGTCAAGCTGCTGCAAACTTACGGGCGTCCGCTGTTGTGCACGGAGTTCATGGCGCGCGGCAACGGATCGACGTTTGACGGTTCGTTGCCCATCGGCAAGCGCAATAACGTCGCGATGTTCAATTGGGGCTTCGTGGACGGCCGAACCCAGACGCGTTTGCCGTGGGATTCGTGGCTGAAGCCCTATACGCGAGATGAACCGACGTTGTGGTTTCACGAGGTTCTCCGCAAGGACGGAACTCCTTATCGGCAGGCGGAGGCCGACCTGATACGGCAGCTGTCGATGGCTCCGCGGGGCGTCGTTCCAGGCCCGTAGCTAAGCGGGCCTTTCATGGGACCGAATCACGTCCGCAGCAAATTATCATACAAATAAGACTTGTCTGACATACATACATTGATCTATAGTTCGTGCAACATCGAGTGCGGCTGCGGGCGGCGCGTTCGCTGATCAAAAAAATAGACAACCAGCAGCAGAGGGGAGTGCTCTTGAATACCAGAAACTCATATTGGCCGTTGGCGGCGGTGGCCGCCGTACTTGCAGCGGCGCAGCTCGTGCACGCGCAATCGGCCGCTCCACCCGGGAATGGGGGCGTCGGATCCTCCGAGAAGGATTTGGAGGAAATCGTCGTCACGGGATACCGGGCGAGCTTGAACGCGGCCGAGGAAATCAAAAGAGACGACGCCGATGTGGTTGATTCCATCGTGGCACGCGATATCGGGAAGCTCCCGGACGTCACCGTCGGCGATGCGTTGCAGCGTGTCACCGGCGTGCAGGTTACGAGAAACAACAATCAGGTGATCGGTGTCAACGTGCGCGGCCTACCCAATGTCGTGACCACGCTCAACGGCGATGAGATCTTCACGACGACGAAGCGAACCTTCGACTTCCAAAATCTACCGGCCGAAGTACTGTCCGGTCTCAGCGTCTATAAGACCAGCTCCGCGGACCAGATTGAGGGCGGCATCGCCGGCCTTATCGACGTGCGTACCCACCGACCATTCGATTTTGCCGGACCCGAGATCGCGGCTTCGGTAACCGGCACCCGCGAGACCATCGTGAACAAGACGGACCCGAACTTGAACGTGCTACTGAGCAATCGCTGGCACACCGATATCGGGGATTTTGGGGCGCTGATCAACGGTTCGTACAAGAGGGAGAACTTCGATTACCCGGTGGTCTGGGAGGACACGCCCCACAATCCGGAGCCGACCAGCCAGACCGGCCTGCCACAACCGGTGTTTGTACCCTTCATGGGCTCATCAACCACGCTCGGTGAGCGCAAGTATCCGGAGGTCAATGCCTCGTTCCAGTGGCGGCCAACCGACTCTTTGGAATTCTACAACGACAACATTTACACCCAATACAAGTCGCGCTATTCGAGCGTCTTCTTCTTCGCCGTCACGAGCGACGACCGTCCGCTGTCCAATGTCACGCTGGTGCCGGGCGGCTGCGTGACGCTCACAGGCGGGTACGGTTGCCAAGTGCAGAGCGCAACGGTGGGTGGTCCGGGCGGTTATCCCTATACCGCCACCAGCACCCAGGCGTTCGATGAAAATGAAAACGACTGGCATTCCAACATCGGCATGAAGTTTCACAATGGTCCCTGGACCGTCGAATCCGAATTCTCCGGCACCGTGTCCAACTTCCATCAGGTTCGCGAGATCATCGACACCAGCCTCAACAACGAGGTCGTGCAGTTGAACAGCAACGTGAACGGGCATGGACAGTGGAGCCTCCTCGGGCCGTCACCCAACGACCCCAACAATCTGTACCTGCAGAACCTGTTCGAGAGTTGGCAGCGTAACCATGGGTTGGAGACCGCGTGGGCAACGAAGGTCAAATTCGACTTCACTTCGGGATTTTTCACGGCACTGGAGGGCGGACTTCGATTCGCGGACCGTAAGGCGACCTCCGAAGGCAATCCGGGGGTCGGGGAATGCGTGCCGGGTCCGACTCCGGGCTCTTGCAACGACGGAGTTGTTTCCGGGGTCTCGGCCTTCGGTCCCGGGGCCTTCCAGGGATTCTTGGGTGGAAACGGAAATCCGCATAATTTCCAGGCTTTTGCGACCAACTTCCTGTTGGATAACACCAGCCTGACGCGCGCCTATTATGGCGCGCCGCTGGGCGGCCCGCCGCTCGATCCGGCATCGAGCTTCAGCGATGACGAATTCACATCCGCGGTCTACACCCAGGCGCGCTTTGCCTTTCAGGCGGGCTTCCCTGTCGACGGTCAGGTCGGTATTCGTGCGGTGAGCGACAACCGTACGTTGTCGGGTACGAGCAGCGCCTCGGTGGCAGCCGTCACGAATACGGCCACCACGCCGGTGGTCGTGAACGGAGTGACCGTCCCACCCGGCGGAGTAATCGCTCCGGGTTATACCGCATACACGCCGTACGACATCGGCACGCAGAATTGGGATTTTCTGCCGAGCATCAGCGCCCGCATTCACTGGGCGCCCCGCCTGCAAACGCACTTGTCGATAGCGAAGACCGTCACTCGGCCCGATTTTGCGGCGCTGAATCCCGCGCTCAGTGAAATACCGCCCACCATCAACCGCCAAGGAAACGGCTCGGAGGGCAACCCCAACCTTTCGCCAACCAAGGTCACCGCTTACGACGCAACGATCGAGTACTATTTTCCGAAGGGTGGCTCGATCACCGGCGCCGGCTTTTACCGCACGGTAACCGGCTATATTGAGCCCGAAACCGTCACCGTGCCGTATTCGACCTCCTACTGCACGGCCAACGGCATACCGCTCGGCGGCGGCCAGGCCGGTCAATGCAATGTGATCATCAATACCGTTGCAAGCTCGGGCAAGGGCTACATCGAAGGCTTCGAAGTGTCGATGCAGAAGTTCCTCGATTTTCTGCCGTCGCCCTTCGATGGACTCGGCTATCAGGCGAACTACACATGGATCAATTCGAGCGCGCCCATCCCGGGCCAGAACGGTCAGCCGACGACGTCCGGCCAGTTGACCAATGTCTCGAAGAACAACGGCAGCTTGATTCTGCTATACGAAAAGTACGGGTTCTCAGCGCGGCTTGCTGCGACCTATCGCGACAAATATATCGAGTCCTACTATCCGGGAAACGACACGTTGCCTCCTGTTGATGTCGTGAAGCCGACGACGTACCTGGATCTCGGGGTCAACTACGACGTGACACCGCAGGTGACGATCACGGCCGCGGCGACCAACCTGTTGAACACGTACTACAATAGCTACTCGGGAACGCCGCTGTTTCCGCGCGATATACGTACGGTGGATCGAACCTACCAGCTGGGGGTTCACTTCCGCCTGCACTGAGATCGACTGGGGGACGGCGGCGGAAACGCCGTTGTCCCCCGGCATCGAATGGCCGGCCCACTTCACGGCTGATCCGCATTGCACCAGACGAGACACATCGATTGACCCATCAGCACGCCTTCCGAACGGTTATGTTGGCAGCCATTTCCGCGGCCTGGCTGACGGGTGCCGCCGAAACCTCCGTCCACGGCGGCAAGGTGTTGTACTCGCCCGATTTGAAGTCGCATCCCACGGAAGAGGCGGGTTATCCGCGGCTGATCAGGTTGGCGTACGCCGGTGCGCTCAACGGCACGTTGCTCGCCACCTTCGCCCATGCCGGCGGTGCGGAGCCGAAGGCGAGCCTGCCCATCTATCGATCAACCGACAACGGCAACTCGTGGTCCCCGAGTCCAATCGGGACGGTCACCGATTCGCTTCATGGGTGGGATATCGAGGCACCCGCGCTGTTCGAACTTCCGTCGGCGCAGGGCGAATTACCTGCTGGAACTCTGTTCGCGGCCGGAACTGCGTGGAATCGCCGAGACTTTCGGGAACAGGCCATCATGGTGTTCATCAGCCGGGATCACGGTGCGACGTGGTCGTACCGTAGTGTCTGTGCTGCCGAGGCGCTGCAAGTCAACAACGAGGGGCACGGTATCTGGGAACCTCAGTTCGTGATCACCGCCGACGGCAGCTTGAATTGCTTCTTTTCGGACGAACGTCCCTCGGCGGACGGATTCGCGCAGGTCATAGCACACGTGCGCAGCACCGACGGTGGTGGGACGTGGGGACCCGAGATCTTCGATGTCGCGTCGCGCGATGGCGTACAGCGCCCGGGTATGCCAACGGTTGTGAAATTGCCCAATGGCTCTTTCGCGATGACTCTGGAGGATTGCAAAGCGGGGTGGGACGCGGATCAAGTGTGCACGGACTATCTCAAGACTTCGCCAGACGGCCAGGATTGGTCGCCTTTGTCCGCGATGGGCGTGCCGATCGAAGCAAGCAACGGTCATCGATTCCTGCACACGCCCACCCTGGCCTGGACGCCTTACGGCGGGCCGAAAGGGACTTTGATTGCCAGTGGGCAACGCGTGGTCAGCGGACCCGATGGAGCCCTTCAGGTCATGCCGCAGTCCGGCCGTGTGCTCATGGTGAATACAGACCTCGGTTCAGGTCCGTGGCGCGAAATCGACGCGCCGGTGGTGATCGATCCCACGGGTGGCTACGGTCCGAACGAAACCAGCTGCCCGGGCTACAGTTCCACGATACTGGGGTCCGCCAAGGCATCGGATTCCAGCTACGTGTTATTGGCGGGATCCGCCGTCTCGAACGGCAAGTGCGAGATCCGCTTTGGCGTCGGCAAACTGGCCCACTAAGTGTTCACGATGAATCCTCAGCGGCGCGCACCACGCTTCGGTTTTTCAGCCTTTTGGATCAAATCGAGCACGTCGGTGATAATGCGTTGCATCGCAACCCGGGCGCCGTCGGCATGATGTCGAACAATCGCGTCTCTGACGGCGGCATGATCGGCGACGCTCGCGGGACGGCCCTTTATCCGATTGGTGAATTGGATGGAGCTGCGGAGCGCCGTGCTCACCACGTCGCGAAACTGAAGATAGAAGGGATTGTTCGACGCCCGCAATACCGCGACGTGAAAGGAGATGTCCGCATCCAGCGTGTTGTCATGGCCATTCTCGGCCGCTTCCATTCGCGCCACGCCGTCGCTGATCGCCGCGAGCTGCGCCGCATCGGCATGAACCGCCGCCAGCGCTGCGGCGGCCGGTTCAATGGCGACACGCAGTTGATTGAAGTGCCGGAGCAGGTCGACCGAGAACTTGCGTTCCAACAGCCAACGCAACACGTCCGGATCGAACAAGTTCCACGATGTGGTGGGTTCGATGATGGTGCCCTGCCGGGGTCGCGCGCTCAACAGCCCTTTGGCGCACAGCATCTTGACCGCCTCGCGCGTGACCGAACGGCTCACGGAGTGCTGTTTGGCCAGCTCGGCTTCGGTTGGGAACACTTGCTTGTCATAGTGTCCGATCACGATCGAACGGCCCAGCGCGTCCAGCAACCCGTAGGTCAGATTGCGGCCCAGCTGCGTGCGCAGGTGCGCCGAGTCCTCCTTTCTCATTCCGTCCTCCCTCGCGGATTGCCGCCTGTCGCGGGCCCGATCACCGCACCGGTCTGCGCCCGCGGGCGCTCGATTCGAATAATCATATAAATGGACATCATAGTGAAGCATGCGAGGAGTGACGTCAATGGCGGGGACCACGGCGCCGTTGCCTGGATCTTTGCTGGTAAGCATCTGGGATACGCGGCATGACGCTGACTCCACTCGATCTGTCTGTGGTCATCGCCTACGCCGTCGGAATCTTCTTTCTTGCGCAATGGGTGTCGCGCAGCCGTGGCGGCGAAGCGAAGAACTCGAACGACTATTTCCTGGCGTCGCGCTCGCTGCCGTGGTGGGCCATCGGCGCCTCGTTGATCGCGGCAAACATTTCCGCGGAGCAAATCGTCGGCATGTCGGGCTCCGGATACGCGATCGGGCTCGCGATTGCCTCGTATGAGTGGATGGCTGCCCTCACTCTACTGTTGGTGGGCAAATACTTTCTGCCCATCTTCCTGAGCAATCGCATCTACACCATGCCGCAGTTTCTGGAGCGTCGTTACGGGCCGTCGATCCGCACGCTCATGGCGATATTCTGGTTGGGCCTCTACATCTTCGTCAACCTGACATCAATCATTTGGCTGGGGTCGATTGCAGTGACGCAGGTGGCCGGGGTGGACCAAGCCTCCGCGGTCGTCGGGCTGGGACTCTTTGCACTGCTGTATCAGTTGTGGGGCGGGCTCAAAGCGGTGGCGCTTACCGATATCGTCCAGGTATCGCTGCTGGTGCTGGGCGGCTTGCTGGTGTCGGGACTTACGCTCAGCGAAATAGGCGGCGGGCACGGTATGGCGGCCGGATTTCATACACTTGCTGAACGGGTGCCGGAGAAATTCCACATGATTCTGTCGCGCGACAATCCGTACTACAAGGATCTGCCCGGACTGTCGGTTTTGGTAGGTGGCTTGTGGGTCATGAATCTAAGCTACTGGGGCTTCAATCAGTACATCATTCAACGGGCGCTCGCCGCCAAAAGTCTCAATGAGGCCCAGAAGGGCGTCGTCTTCGCGGCCTACCTCAAGCTTCTGATGCCGTTCGTCATCGTCCTGCCGGGCATCGCCGCGGCGGTGCTCGCTCCCCATTTGGATCGCCCGGATCGGGCGTATCCGGCGATGATGCGGCTGCTTCCCCCCGGGATTCTCGGCTTGGTATTTGCGGCGTTGATCGCCGCCATCGTCGCGTCGACGGCCTCCAAGATCAATTCGATCGCCACGATCTTCACGCTGGATATTTATAATCAGCGCGGCGGCCCGCATAGTGAAGGCAAGCTTGTGAGGGTCGGGCGCATTGCCGCCGCAGTGGCCATCGGCCTGGCGATGTTGACCGCGAAGCCGCTGCTCGGTAGCTTCGACCAGGCGTTTCAATACATCCAGGAATACACCGGCTTTTTCACTCCCGGAATCTGCGTGATATTTCTCCTCGGCCTTTTCTGGAAGCGCGCGACGGAGCGAGGAGCGCTAACCGCGGCGCTGGGTTCCTTTGTGCTGTCGGTGGCGCTCAAGCTGTGGTGGCCCAGACTGCCCTTCATGGACCGAGTCGGTTTGGTTTTCGTTCTGGCACTGGTGCTTGCCGTCGTCGTGTCCTTGGTGACACCGCCGCAGACGGACCGCAATTTCATCGAGACGCGCGAACTCTCGTATGAGACGTCCACGACCTTCAACGCGGCCTCGGTAGGCGTGGGCGCCATCCTGGTCGCTCTATATGCAATTTGGTGGTGACACTGGTGAGTGAATCGCCGTGAAAGGACCGTTCATCGCCGTCGATTGGGGGACGACCAATCGTCGTGCGTATCGGATCGAGAATGGTCGGGCGACGCATGTAGAGCGGAGCGACCGCGGGATTCTTGCCGTGCATCGCGACGAGTTCGCCGGCGAGGCCGCGGCGCTGCGCTCGCGATGGGGCGACCTTCCCCTGTTGTGCGTGGGGATGGTGGGTTCGCGCCGGGGCTGGCGCGAGATCCCGTATGTTCCGACGCCTGCGAGTCTGAGCAACCTCGCGCTGGGTACGATCTGGGTGGAGCGAGATTCGGTGGCGATTACACCGGGCGTCAGTCAATTGTCGCCCGATCGATGCGACGTGATGCGCGGCGAGGAAGTGCAATTTCTCGGTGCGGTGGCCGCTGGAGTTGCGCCCGCGGAGCGCCTGTTGTGTCAGCCCGGCACGCATAGCAAATGGGCTCGAGTCCAGGCCGCGCGGATCCAGGATTTTTCGACCGCGATGACCGGGGAACTTTATTCGCTGTTGCGGCAGCATAGCCTGCTCGCGGAGATGCTCGAAGGTGAGGCCGTGATCGGGCCGGCGTTTCACGACGGCGTGCGGGAGGGATGCAAGCAGACCCTGTTGTCATCCCTGTTTGGCGCCCGCGCCGCGCAGCTGCTGAACGTGCGGCCGGCCGGCGACGGCGCTTCTTTCGTCAGCGGTCTGTTGATCGCGAGCGACGTGCGGTCGCAACTTCGCGGTGTCAACGACGATGTATACGTGATCGGCGATGCGCCATTGGGTCCACTGTATGCGGCCGCCATTGCCGCCCTCGGGGGACGGCCGCATCTGATCGACAGTACCGCGGCGTTTGTTGCCGGCGTCAGCAACATTTGGGAGGTGCTTAGATGAACGGTCCCGCCGATTTCGAAGAGGCGTTCGCGCGGTGTCCCCTGGTCGCTATTCTACGGGGGATCAGTCCGTCCGACGCCGCCTCGGTGGGCGATGCCCTGGTCGACGCGGGCTTCGCTCTGATCGAAGTGCCGCTGAATTCTCCTGAGCCGCTCGAGAGCATTGCGCTACTGACCAAGCGGCTCGGCTCGCGCGCTGTGGTGGGCGCCGGGACCGTGCTGCACGTTTCGCAAGTGCGTGCTGTGCAATCGGCCGGCGGCCGGCTCATCGTGTCGCCGAATACGAATACAAGTGTGATCCAAGCGTCTGCCGCGGCCGGTTTAGCCTCACTGCCCGGCTACGCGACCGCCACCGAAGCGTTCGCGGCGATCGACGCAGGCGCTCATGCCCTGAAGCTATTTCCGGCCGAGTCGACGACGCCCACGACGCTCCGGGCCCAGCGCGCGGTGATTCCCATCTCGATGCCCATCATCCCGGTGGGCGGCATCAACGTCGAGAACTTCAAGCCGTGGGTAGAGGCCGGCGCGTCCGGCTTCGGTCTGGGCTCGGCGCTCTATCGCGCTGGGGTCTCCGCCGGCGAAATCGCGAAAGCCGCGAATCGCATGATCACCGGCTGGAAGGCGCTCTGAGACGGGGCGGCAAACCCATGATTCTTACATTCTGCATCGGACTGGAGTGAAGCAATGCGTAGTGAGCCTGCGTTCGACTGGTGGGCACGCCTGACCCTGACGGTCATCGCGATTTTTGGATTCAATGCCGCATCGGCTGCGCCGGCGACGGCCGACACCGAGGTCGCCTACCTTTTCGCACACATGATGAAGAGTCACTACGGTGTACTGTACTACTCGGTGAGCCTCGACGGTCTGCACTGGAAGCTGCTCAACCGGGGCCAGCCGGTATATCCCTCCTATCACGGGCATGCATCCATCGCGAAAGGCGCGGACGGGCGCTACTATCTGGTCGGCAACAAGGGTGACGACGATCCGAGCATCCGGTTCTGGTCGTCCTCGGACCTCATCGACTGGAACGCGTACGGGACGTATCAACCCGATTTGTCGGCGGTGGAGGGTCTGCCTCATCCGCTGCAGCGGATAGGCGCACCCAAACTCTTCTTCGATGCGGGGTCCGCACGCTTTCTGGTGACCTGGCACACGCCCACGGTGCCTGGCTCGCCCAGCGATCCGGAAGCCTACTGGGCGAGTCAGCGCACTCTTTATGTACTGTCGAAGGACCTCAAGGAATTCAAGGATCCTCCAGCGAGGCTCTTCAGTTGGGACATGGCGACCATCGACACGATGCTCGTGGCGAACCCGGAGGGCGGCTACTGTGCGATCTTGAAAGACGAGCGTTATCCCTCGTACAACTGGATCACGGGCAAGACCGTACGCATGTCGTGTGCGGCGTCACTGCTTGGACCGTATATGCAACCCGGACCGCCGCTCAGCCCCAACTTTCGCGAGGCGCCTACCATCGTCCCGTCACCGGATGGACGTGACTGGTATCTGTACTACGAGCAATACGCCGGAACGAGTTACGGGCTGTCGATGGCGCCGCGTCTGGCGGGTCCCTGGTATCAGGTCTCCGGCAACAGCGGCGTCCCTGAATGGAATAAGTATGAAATGGTTCCGGAAGCCCGGCACGGCTCGATGCTGCAGATCACCCGATCACAGTACGACAAGTTGGTGCGCACGTTTCCCGAGAAATAGAGACAGGATGCCGGAGATGAAGCAGACGGATTCGGTCTGAGGTTCGTTGTGCGCAGTTGAGCTACGGTGTGGTAGCATCCGACAAGCGGGTCGTCCTTCGCCAACGTGGAGGCAAGACTAACGATGACTGAGGTCTGGACGAAGTGGGAAGGCCAGGTCATTAATGGAGTCTTTCCCCTCCGCCGCTTCCTGGGCGCCTCTGACCATAGTGCAGTATTCCTTACCGAATATAAGGCACAAAACCTTCCCAATGCCGCGCTCAAGTTGGTCCCGGCTATTCCGGCTCTCGCGCAGGCACAGCTCTCGCATTGGGCCACGGCGGCCACCATCGCCCATCCTCACCTGATTCGACTTCTCGAGGCGGGCCGCTGCCAGCTTGAAGGTCTCCAATTTCTCTTCGTCGTGATGGAATACGCTGAACAGACTCTCTCGCAAATTCTTCAGCAACGGGCCCTTAGCCCCGGCGAAGCACGGGAAATGCTGCTTCCCACCTTGAGCGCCCTGGCTTTCCTTCACAGCAAGAACCTGGTGCACGGCCAGCTGAAGCCATCAAACATTCTAGCCGCCAACGATCAACTGAAACTGGCGAGTGATACCGTCCGACCCGCCGGCGAATCCACGGTAAATATCGCTAGGTCTTCGGTTTATGAGCCTCCAGAAATCAGTGTTTCCGCGGCCGGAGATATTTGGAGCCTCGGGATGACCATGGTTGAGGCTCTCACGCAGCAGCTTCCCTCGTGGCCAGACAGTAAATCCGAAACTGCCTCCTTTCCCGCCGCTCTTCCTCCAACGTTCGTGGCTATTGTCCTGCAATGCCTGAACAGTAATCCCGCCGGCCGTCCCACGGTCGACGACGTGGAAGCCCGGATCAATCCGGCGCCACAATTGCCGGTCGCACCTGAACCACTCGTGCCGACGCCTAGGCCACCCGTTCGCGAAGTTCCGGACCGAGCCACTACGCCAGAGGAGTCCCCGAAACAGTACTCGTTCCTTCCGGCGATCGCAGCGCTCTCCATAGTAGTAGTCGCAGTGTGGGTGGGCTCGCACGTGCTTAGTTCTCGAGCTTCGTTGCAGCGAGCTGCTCCGTCTATAGCCGCTTCGCAGAATTCAGAGACGTCTCTGACCGCCCCTCCCGAGGTCTCTGTCTCTCGCCCCTCAGATCAACCCGCACAGCCGTTGGCGAACAGGTCATCGCCCGTGCTCCACGAAGAGATTCCAGACGTTCCGCGCCGCAACCGCGAGACGATCCGCGGCCATATCAGGGTCTCGGTTCGCGTGACTGTCGATAGCTCCGGCAAGGTTGTGGAGGAAACCCTCGAAAAACCAGGTCCAAGCAAGTATTTCGCCCGCCTGGCAACCGAAGCCGCCAGAAAATGGAAGTTCGTACCCGCGGGCAACCGCGACTCTCGAAAATGGCTATTGCAATTCGAGTTCACTCGCGGCGGCGCCAGCGGACACGCCATCACCCCGAGGTCCTAGTGTTTCACCTGTTACGCCCATGCTCCGCGAGCACCACGGCTACGCTGGCCGTGAGTTTCTTGGCGTAGTCCACATCCAGGAATTCATTTGGTCCATGCGCATTGGAATGCGGACCCAGCACGCCTGTGATGAAGAATTGCGTGCGAGGAAATTGCCGGCCCAACATGCCCATGAATGGAATCGTCCCGCCGCAGCCGGCGTGCATCGCGTCGCATCCGTATACGGCGCGCGAGGCCAGGTCGATCGCCTGCGACAGCCACGGCGCGAACGCCGGCGCGTTCCAGCCACCGGCGGGCGGGTCCGCCTCGAACGACACCGCTGACCCGTAAGGCGGATCGCGCTCGAGGAGCGCGCGCACCGCCTGCGTGGCCGCCTCCGCATCGCACGTCGGCGGCAGCCGCAGCGATAATTTCAGACACACCTCCGGGAGCAGCACATTCCCTGCCGTAGCCGTCGGCGGCAGCCCGTCCGCCCCCGTGACGGCGAGCGTCGCGCGCCAGGTGTTATTGGTGATCAACTCCCCCGCATCCGCGGAGATCGCGTGGGCGCCCGCCGCCCAGGGCAGCTTGCCGGCGACGTCCTCCCCGAGGACACCCGCGGTGGCCGCGATCTGCGCCCTGCGATCCGGCGGAAGCTCCACGGTCAATTCCTTCAGGAGCAATTCGCCGGTTGTGGGATCCTCCAAGCGTGCCAACAGCTGCTGCGCGATGCGAAAGGGCGTCGCCGCGATGCCCGTTCCCATGCCGGAGTGTACGCCTTCGGTGAGTACGCGCACTCGTAACCGCCCGGTCAAATTGCCGCGCAGCGAGGTGGTGCACCACACCCGCTGATAGTCGCCACACTCCGCATCCAAACACACCACCAGCGACGGATCCCCGATCCGCTCGCCTAGCGCCGCAAGATGCGCCGGTAGATCGATGCTGCCGCTTTCCTCGCAAGCCTCGATGAGGAGCACGCAACGCGCCAGCGGAACCTTCTGCGCCTTCAGTGCCAAGATGGCCGCCAGCGAGCTGAACACCGCATAGCCGTCATCCGCGCCGCCGCGTCCGTAGAGACGCCCGTCGCGCAATACCGGGGTCCACGGCGCAAGCCCTTCCGCCCAGCCGGTAAATTCCGGCTGCTTATCCAAATGTCCGTAGAGCAGCACGCTGCCCGGCAGCTCGCCCGGCACGTCCACCAGCAGCAACGGCGTGCGCCCCGTTATCCGCCGAACCTCCACCTGCATGCCCGGCACCGCGTGCGCGCGGCACCACTCCGCCATCAACTGCACCGCCGCTTCCATGTATCCATGCGCCTCCCACTCCGGGTCAAAATGCGGCGACTTGTTCGGAATCCGGATGTAGGCCTCGAGGCGCTCGAGAATCGATTCGTTCCACAGACGGTCGATCGATGTGCGCAGCTCATTGACATGACAATTCATGGCTCAGTCCCTCCTTTCAGTCAAAGCTCGGGCATGCCGGCGACAATCTCCTATAGTAGTGTAATGGCCGAATAAGGATCAGGGAGAGGCGAAGGGGAATGTGTTTGACTACACCGACATGCAAGTACTCGATATCCGCCGCCGACGGTGAAGCGCAGTGAACGGGGCATCCTTCTCGCTAACCGGCCGCATCGCCCTGGTCACCGGGGCCAATACGGGGCTCGGGCAGGCCATCGCTGTCGCGCTCGCCGAGGCCGGTGCTGGGATCATCGCGGTGGGGCGCACTGAGCCCACGGAGACTCGGACCGCCGTCCTCGCCTTGGGCAGGGGATTTCACGCCGTGCACGCCGATCTCGGTCTCACCGGGGTGATTTCCTCGGTTGTTGACACTGCGCTCGCGCAATGCGGACAAATCGACATTCTGGTCAACAACGCCGGCATCATTCGGCGCTGCGACGCGGTTGATTTCAGCGAGGCCGACTGGGATGAGGTGATGGACGTCAATCTGAAATCCGCGTTCTTTCTGACCCAAGCAGTGGGCCGACACATGATCGCGGCGCGACGTGGCAAGGTCATCAACATTGCCTCGGTGCTGTCGTTTCAAGGCGGCGTCAGAGTTGCCAGCTATACCGCGAGCAAAAGCGGCATCGCCGGATTGACCCGATTGCTGGCGAACGAATGGGCCGGCAAAGGCATCAATGTCAATGCCATCGCCCCGGGATATTTCTCCACCAATAACACCCAGAGCCTTCGTTCGGACGAGGGTCGCAATCGCGAGATCCTCGCTCGCATCCCGGCCGGTCGCTGGGGCCAGCCGTCGGACATCGGTGGCGCCGCCGTGTTTCTGGCGGCGAGCGCCTCGGATTACGTGAATGGCGCCGTCATTCCAGTGGATGGTGGCTGGATGGCCCGTTAAGGAGGAACGTTGGCCGCCCCTCGACCGTTTCTCACCTGACCGCTGTCTCCGTCACCCGCTCGAGCTTCGGGCTCAAAAAGTGAATCGCGACGATTGCAACCATGTAGGCGCTCCCGGCGAGGGCAAAGATGGGCTGATAGCTGCCGAACACGCCGAGGATGTAGCCGTTGTATTTCGACATGAGCATGCCGCCGACGGCGCCCGCCATGCCGCCGATGCCGACGACTGAGCCGACCGCCGCGCGTGGAAACAGGTCCGAAGGCAGGGTCATCAGGTTTGCGGACCACGCCTGATGGGCGGCGGCGGCCAGACCGATGATGGCCACTACGGTCCAGAGCTGGCTCACGAACTGCGCGAAGATGATCGGCACGACGGCCACCGCGCAGATGAGCATGGTGATCTTGCGTGCCACGTTCGCCGTGCGACCAATCTTCATGAGTCGCGAAGATCCCCAGCCACCCGTGACTGACCCGATATCCGACAGGAGATAGATCGCTACCAAGGGCGGCCCGAACGATTTCAGGTGGAGGCCGTGGCGCTTGCTCAAAAAGTCCGGAAGCCAAAACAGATACAGCCACCAGATCGGATCGGTCAGAAACTTGCCCAGGGCGTAGGCCCAGGTCTCCTTGAGCTTCAGCAGTTTCACCCAGGACACTGCGGCGCGTGACGTCGCAGTAGCCGGCTCGTCGCTGGAACGGATGAACTCGAGTTCCGTCGCGGACAGCTTCTTGTGCGCGGCTGGAATGCGGTAGATCGCGAGCCATGCAATCAGCCACACAAACGTGACTGCGCCAGTGGCGACGAATGCCGCACGCCAGCCCCAGGCCAAGGTGATCGCGGGCACCACGATGGGCGTTATGATCGCGCCGACATTGGAGCCGGCGTTGAAGATCCCGACCGCGAGTGCGCGCTCTTTCTGCGGGAACCACTCCGACACCGATTTCAAACTCGCGGGAAAGCTCCCCGATTCGCCGAGCCCCAACGTGAAGCGCATCAACGTGAACTGGGTGATCGAGTGAACGAAACCGTGGCCGATGTGCGCCAGCGTCCAGACGGAAAAGGCGACCGCATAGCCGAGGCGCGCGCCGATCCGGTCGATGATCGGGCCAAAACCCAGATAACCGATGGCGTAGGCGCACTGAAACCAGAAGACGATATCCGCGTAGGACGACTCGGTCCAATGCAGCTCGGCTTGCAGAGTCGGCTTCAACACCCCGATCGCCTGTCGATCGATGTAGTTGATGGCGGTCGCCGCGAACAACAGCGCGCAAATGACCCAACGGTAGCGGCCTATCCTCGGGACCGGCTGGTCAATCGACATCTTTCAGCGGCCCGGATCGAAATCCGCCTTCTGGTCGCGAACATAGGCTTCCCAGCCCGCACGATCCTGAAAGTCGAGGGCTTTGTCCCAGGTCGCGCCCATGTAGTAGACGAACGGCTTGCCAGGTTCGACCTTGACCAACACCAAGTAGTTCTCGAAGTCCTGCCGTACCTCGACCAGCGATTTGGGATCGACCAATACCGCGATCCCCATGGTGCCCTTCACCGGATCGGTGGGTTCCCAGTAGGAAACCCGGCCGGCGCCCAGATCCTGGGTGAACACGCCAGAGTCAGAGCCAGTGGGACCTTTGCGCCTGGTGATGCCGATGCCGACGACCAGCGCGTCATGTTTGTCGGAGCTGAGGGTCGAGACCATGCGCGTGAAGTTGGTGCCGAGCGGCAGCGTGAAGGTACGGCTCTCCCACACTTTGCGGCCTACATCCACCGGCCAGGGGGCGTAGTCGACCTTGAACGAGGCGACGTCAGGGCCGTTCTTCAGGATCTGGTAGGACCTCCAGTTACGCGAGACCCACAGCTTGTTATCCTCCCAGACGCCGAGGCCACCCGCGCCCCGCGAGGTGTGCACATCGTAGAAGTCCAGACCTTCGCCGTGAAACTCGTGCTGCCTTCCAGTCCTCAGCTGACGGTCCATGTAGGGCCATCGAACATTCTTGCCCCAGGCGTCGATGCCCGAACTCGACGGCGGTTCGGCCGCCTCCAGTGCACGGCCGTAGATACGATGAGCGGTACGGTCGTTCTCCCAGAGGATATCGTCGTGGCGATAGGGCGCCAGCATCACTGTGGCGCGCGGCTTCTGCCCTTCGGCATCGGGCTTTGGCAAAGGGGCCACGATCGGCGGCATGACGGGCGACGCCTGAGCAAAAACCTGCGAGGAGGCGGCAAGCGCGAGCCCCGGTAAGCAGTGTTTCTGTTGGGTCGCCGTGGGAAGCTTCGACACTTCGCTGGCCGCCAGCAGGAAGGCGCCGACGCCATAGAGTTGCGTGTCGTCCTTGTCCACCTGGTCGGGGCCGGCTCCGACCCGCTGCACCCAGCCCAACTTGCCGTCCGGCTGCACCGCGGCTTGCAACGCACGCCAGCCGCGATCGACCGCGGACCGGTAGTGCGCGGCCCGTAGCTGACCGTGGTTTATCCCCCAGGCCAGGCCGTAGACGAAGAAACCCGTGCCACTGGTTTCGGGGGTCGTCTGCGGCTCCAGCAGCGAGACGGGCCAGTAGCCCTCTTTGCCCTGCAACGTTCGGATTTTCGAGGCCATTTGATTGAACAGGGCCTGATAGCGGGGGCGGCTGGGATGGTCCACAGGCAGGTCGTTGAGAATCCGCGCGAGGCCTGCGAACACCCAGCCATTGCCGCGACCCCAGAAAATCTTGCGGTCTGCCGCATCGCGCGGCGGAATGAAGCGGCTGTCGCGGTAATATAGGTGGTACCGCCGGTCGTAGAGATAGTCGGTGGTGGCCCAGAACTCGGTATCCGCATGCGTGAGATAGCGCGCCTCGCCCGTGGCCTTGGTCAGGGCGATCCAAACGGGCGGCGCCATGAAGAGCGCGTCGCTCCAACACCAGCGGGCCTGACAGTGCGCCTCGCCGCCGCTCGGCGGTGCGGGCTCGAATTCCAAAGACACCGTCGAAGGATCGGCCAGGACAAGGTCGAAGCGCGCTCTGAGCGGAATCAGTTTAGCGGAATCGTGGGTCTGCTGGGCCGCCCACACCCACACCGCACCCGTTGCATCGGAATCGGCGTGCCGAGATCTTTGGTCGAAGCCCCAGTGCTCGGCTTCGCCGTGGGCCAACAGTGCATCGATGTAGCGAGACTGGCTCGCGACGTCGGCGAACTGTGTCAGACCGATGTAAAACGCCGCCTGGATCCAGTCGCGCGGCGCCTCGGTCTGGTGGCGGGTGGTGTCCGGCACATAGTCGAAACTGTCCAGATGGCTGAGTTGCCAGTCGGCTACTTTGGCGCCGGCGGCCAGAACCGACTCCGCGGGGGCGGCCGTCTCGGCTGTGCAGGACCCCGTCGCATCGGCCGCGATCGGACCCAGAGCGGCCGCCGCGGTCAAGAGAACCGTACCGATGCGTCGCTGAATCTGGCGGCGGTTCAAGCGAGATCCGCCACGGTCAGCCCATCCATATCGTCGAACTCTTGGTTCTCACCACCCATAGACCATACGAAGCGGTAGGCGGCCGTGCCGACGCCGCTGTGCATCGACCAACTGGGCGAGAACACCGCCTCGCCGTCGTCCATGAACACAGTTCGCGGTTCGGATGGGGTGCCCATAATGTGCATGACCCTGGCAGGGGCCGCATCGAAGTACATATAGATTTCGCTGCGGCGGCCATGAGTGTGCGGCGGCATGGTGTTCCACACATTGCCGACCTCCAACTCCGTGAAGCCCATGACCAACTGACAGGTCTCGACGATGCCGGGCCGGATGCTCTGACGGATGACGCGCCGGTTCGCGGTCTTCTGGTCGCCCGTGTGGATGGTTCGGGCTTGGTCTTTGCGGACCAAGCAATTGGGATAAGCGGCATGGGCGGGATAGCTGACGAAGTAGAACTTGGCCTGTCCCTCCGGGCCGCTGCCGAACACCACGGCTTCAGCACCCCGACCGATATACAGGCTGTCCAGTCGCGCCAGCTCATGCCGGACACCGTCCAGACTGACCCAGCCCGGGCCCCCGATATTGATGACGCCCACCTCCCGCCGTTCGCAGAAATAGCGGGACGCCAGTCGGCGATCCGTCGCCAGACACAAGGAGAGGTCGAGTGGGACGGCGGAGCCAACCACGGCGCGATCTACCTCAACATACGTCATGGTCACTTCGCCCGGTCGAAACAAATCCCCGATGACGAAGGTGTCGCGGATATCGCCGGCCGTCATGCGTCGGAGGCCCCCAGGGTCGGTGCTCGCCCGCAGTTTCATGCTGTCACCTGTTGGTAGAGTCGCAAAGAATTGACTGTAGGTATCGACATCTGATGGCAAATCGCTCCGGTTGGCTACTCGCTTGGATGCGATACCGACATGGGCACTATAGCGCCTACATGAGTGATCACACGAGACCCGATTAGCAGGCCTGATTCCGTCGATTCTACCGCGGTTGCGCCGCGCAGCCGGGCCGCCAGATAGGCGCCGTTGAAGGCGTCGCCGGCGCCGGATGTGTCCACGATCGACGCCGCCTGCGGAGCCGGCATTCGCGTGCAGACTCCGCCATCGGAGACCAGGCAACCGCCGGCACCCAAAGTGAGCGCTATTTCGCGCACGCCGGCCGCTTGCAATCGATTTATCTGCTCGATCGGATCATCGACGCCGAGCAGCAGTGCAGCGTCCTCCGTGCTCGGCAGCGTAATGTCGGCGATTGCGAGGACTGCCTCGATCGTTGCCGCGGCAGCTTGCGCCGATTCCCACAATGCCAGCCGAACATTCGGGTCGAATGCAATGCGACCCACATGCGGGCGCAAACGCCGCAGCAACTCGATTGCGCCAGCGCGTTCCACCGGACTTAAGATGGCAAGCGTGATTCCCGACAGGTATACGGCATCTGCGCCCCTCTAGACTGTTTCGCCCTGATCCTGCAAGAGCGCGAACCAACGACGCGCCGCGGAATTGCCGCGCCAATAGTGGAAGCGTCGCTCACCCCGGGCGTCATTTTCAATGAGATATAAACCCGGCGAACCGCCGTTGACGGTAAAGCTCAGCGCGCCGTCGATTCCTTCCGCACTCCAAGCCTTGCGCATGGCGCGGCTCATGGCATCATCGCCGGTTGCGGTGAGAAATTGCACTTGGGCCTCCGGCAGTGAGCGTTTGAGATAGACCGCCGTGTTGTAGGCATCTCCGGCATAGGCTCTCGCGAAGGCGTCGGCGCCGGTAGCGCGCAGTTCCACCATACACTCGCCGACGCAGATCACGCGCGTCAAGCAACGGCCTCGAGAATGGCGGCGCGCAGCGAGGCGTTCCCGCGGATCGGCAACGGAAACAAGGTCGGATCGTCGAGCGCACTCTGCACACGCGTTTCCCCGACCGCTGATTCGAGCCAGCCACGCACGATGCGCGAGAGCGAGCGGACCGGCGCGCCGGTCGCGGCGTTGGCAATGATGAGCGGGAATATCCGCTCGGCGACCTTCAACGAGCCGTCCTCGGCGACCTGTGACAGCCGATAGTCGATTCGCGGATTGGCGAATCGCGCACGAACCGTGCGCCAGTAATCGAGGACCGGCAGCGGATTGAGCGCGGGCGCGATCTCGGTCGACACCAGCTCGTTAAGAAATCGAGCCAGATCCGCGTCCGCGATTGCCTCGCGAACGAAGGTGTAGCCACGCGGCAGTCCAAGGT
Source organism: Gammaproteobacteria bacterium (assembly GCA_034667965.1). Lineage (GTDB taxonomy): Bacteria > Pseudomonadota > Gammaproteobacteria > Steroidobacterales > Steroidobacteraceae > Bog-1198. The sequence goes on along the minus strand of JAXDQI010000198.1, from coordinate 8,551 downwards.
AGGCGAGGGCGCTATGGCATGCATTGAGTACGTGAAGCTTGAGGCGACCGTATGCAACGACGTCATCCACCATTTCCACGCCGACGCGATCCCAAGCAGGCCGCGGGCCGGCGAAGCGATCCTCGATCACCCATTGACTGAATGCCTCGCGCTGCACACAGGCGGTATCTTGGAGGTCCAACGCACGACTCGTGCGCAATCGCATAGCGTCTGTCGCCGCCGGCACGATGCAGTCCACCACAGTGCGCGGAAACAGGACGTTGTCGCGCAGCCAGGACAGCATCTCGGGCCGGCTTCGCTCGATAAAAGCCGTTACCGCATCGCCCAATTTCGTACCGTTTGCCTGCAGATTGTCGCAGCTGATGACGGTGATGGGTCGGCGATGCCGCATCGCGCGCGCAGCCAGACCATACGCGATCCAGCCGATCGCGGAAGTCGGCTCGCGGAGATACTCGAGATCGCGTGAAATCTCAGGCCGCGTGAAATCCAGTTGACCGTCTGCACCGAGGCAGTAGCCCTTTTCGGTTACGGTCAGCGTTACGATGTGAGTTTGCGGCGAAGCCAGCGCGTCCTGCAGTTGGCCGCGATGTGTTGGGGCGCACAGGGAAGCGCGAATCGCAGCCACCACACGGTAATCCACGCCGCTTGCGAGTGTTTCAACTGTATACAGATGATCTTGTGCGGCCAGCGCCTCCGACGCAGCGGGGTGCCGCAATGAAACGCCGAGTATCCCCCAGTCGCCGCCGCCGCTTAGCGCGTCTTCCGTGAACACGGCCTGATGCGCGCGATGAAACGCACCCAATCCCAAATGCACGATACCGACGCCGACGTGCTCGAAATCATAGTCGGGACGTCGCACACTGGGCGGCAACCGCGCCAGCGCCTCTCGGTTGAGTCGGTGCATCATAAGCGGTAGGCGGATTTGGCCAAACGATAGGCGAGCTCGACCGCAACCTCGCCGGCTTCGTACTCATCCAGGCGATGAGTGGCGACCAATTCCGCCAGGTAGGCGCAATCGATCCGCCGTGCCAGGTCGTGGCGCGCGGGAATCGAGAAAAATGCACGGGTGTCGTCGTTGAATCCGACCGTGTTATAGAAGCCGGCCGACTCGGTGCTCTCTCGCCGGAATCGCAGCATGGCCTCGGGGGCGTCGTGAAACCACCATGGCGGACCCAGCTTGAGGCAGGGGTAGTGGCCGGCCAGCGGCGCGAGTTCCCGAGAGTAGGTGCTCTCGTCGAGCGTAAATAGAATGAGCAGAAAATCGCGTCTCGAGCCAAAGCGATCCAGCAATGGCTTGAGCGCCGCGGTGAAGTTGGTCTGAGTGGGAAAGTCTCCGCCCTTGTCACGGCCGAATCGGTTGAACAAAATCTCGTTGTGATTGCGCCATGCACCGGCGTGCAACTGCATCACCATGCCGTCGTCGCAGGACATCTGCGCCATTTCGGTGAGCATCTGCGCGCGAAAAAGCTCCGCGTCGCCCAACCGCTGCTTCGAGGCGAGAATCCGGTCAAACAGTTCCTGTGCCTCGCGCGGCGAGAGATCCGCGGTGCGCGCCGTCGGATGACCATGGTCGGTTGCCGTGGCCCCAAGGGTGCGAAAGAAGGCGCGCCGATTCGCCAAGGCCGCCAGATAGCCGTGCCAGCTGCTGGTATCCTCGCGCGCCAGTTCGCCCAGCCGATGGACATTGACGACGAAGTCCGGCCGATCCGGATCGACGACGTCATCCGGTCGAAAAGTCGTGATGATCCGGCCCTTCCAGCCGGACCCGGCGAGCGCCGTATGATGCTCGAGCGCATCCAATGCGCCCTCGGTGGTCGCCAGCACTTCGATGCCGAAGCGCTCGTACAGGGCGCGCGGCAGATATTCAGGCGTCGCCAGTGCGGCGTTGATGGTGTCGAAATAATGATCGGCGGTTTCCGGGGTGAGCTGCACGTCGAATCCGAACACGGTTGCAAAGACATGATCGAGCCACAGCCGCGAAGGGGTGGCGCGAAATAGCCGGTAGTGTTCCGCAAACAGGCGCCAGATGGAGCGCCGATCGGTGGCGACGGGCGCGGCATCGGCGGGGCGGAACCCTAGGCTTTCGAGAGGCACTCCCTGGCTCATCAACATACGCAGCAAGTAATGGTCTGGCCAAAGCAGCAGACTGACAGCGTCCTCGAAGGGTTCATTGCCGGAGAACCAGCGGGGATCCGTATGGCCGTGCGGACTTACGATGGGCAGCGCCTCGACAGCCCCGAACAGACGCGCGGCGATAGAGCGGACTTGCGGGTCCGCAGGGAAGAATCGCTCAGGATCCAGATGAAGTGACCGGCCCATAGATGGCCCATGAAGTGGTCCGACAACATTGCCATCCGTGGATGAAGCGGTCAAGATTCGCGCCATGAGTACTCCGATTGATACTCGCAAACTCTATCGCCAGGTCGCCGACGCCATCATGGCGTCAATTGAATCGGGCGACTACAAGCGCGGCGCGAGGCTGCCCTCGGAGCGAGACCTCGCCGCCTCCTTCAAGGTCAGCCGTCCCACCATCCGCGAAGCGATGATTGCGCTCGAAATCCGCGGCCTGGTAGAAGCGCGACAAGGTTCGGGAATCTATGTCACCGATCAACCGCCGACGCAGATCGGCGCGGAAGACCTCGACATCGGCGCATTCGAGTTGACCGAGGCGCGTCGCCTGTTCGAAGCTGAGGCCGCGGCGCTGGCGGCGACCATCATCACCGAGGAGCAGCTCAAGGAAATCGAGGCTATTCTCGACGATATGATCAAGGAGAATGCGCGCAAGCAGAAAGGGGAGATGGCGGATCGCCGCTTTCACGTCGCCATCGCGCAAGCCACGCGCAACTCGGCGATCACCGCGGTCATCGAAGACCTTTGGGATAGGCGTTATAAATCCCCGCTTTGCGTTCATATGCTGGAGCGAGCCCGCAGCGTCGGCGTGAAGCCGCGCATCAGCGAACACCGGCGCATTCTCGCGGCGTTGCGTAAGCACGACAGCCAAGCCGCTCGCAATGCCATGCGAGATCATTTGGGCCGCGTCATGGATGGACTGCTCGCGGCGACGGAGTCCGATGCGGTGGATAGCGCGCGCAAGAAAGCCGTCATCAAACGTCATGAGTACACGCGGCGCTTGGCGATTTGAGCATTGTCATTGGCTGTTACTCCCCATTCAAGGAACTCTCTTTTAAGCCTTAACTTAGACTGGTCAGGCCACTATTTCAACACACGAGTGACGCAATTGGCCGATTGACGCTTGTTTCAGGGGCGCAGGCAATTAAACTTCACCCAGGGTCTTGACTGGATGTCCGGCAATGCGTTGAAGTGGCCTTACCAAAGAAGCCAAGTCGCGATACGATGTCAAAGACAACCGTCATGCCAATCACGGATGCGCGTGTGATCGTCACGTGTCCGGGCCGCAATTTCGTCACGCTCAAGATCGAGACGGCGGACGGCAGCTTCGGCCTCGGGGACGCCACGTTGAACGGCCGGGAACTGGCTGTCGTGAGCTATCTTTCCGATCACGTGCTGCCCTGCCTGATCGGCCGCGACGCGCACCAGATCGAGGATATATGGCAATTTCTCTATCGCGGCGCCTATTGGCGGCGCGGCCCGGTCACCATGAGCGCGATTGCGGCGGTCGATACCGCTCTGTGGGACCTCAAAGCCAAAGCGGCGGGCATGCCGCTCTACCAGCTGCTCGGCGGCGCCTGCCGCAGCGCGGTGCGGGTGTACGGCCACGCCAACGGCGAGACGGTGGAGGAGACCATTGCCGAGGCGCAGCGCTATGTGGGACTCGGCTACACGGCTATCCGCCTGCAGGCGGGCGTCCCCGGTCTCGCATCGACCTACGGCGTATCGCGCGACAAGATGTTCTACGAGCCGGCCGACGGCGCCCTGCCGGCTGAGAATCGCTGGTCGACGCGCAAGTATCTGGCCTCGACGCCCGGGCTGTTCGAGGCGGCCCGCGCAGCGCTCGGTTGGGACATCGACCTGCTGCATGACACGCATCATCGGCTGACGCCGATCGAGGCGGCACAGTTGGGTAAGGCTCTGGAGCCCTACCGGTTGTTCTGGCTGGAAGATACCGTTGTGGCGGACAACCAGGCGTCTTTCCGCCTCATTCGCCAGCACACCACCACGCCACTCGCCGTGGGCGAAGTGTTCAACAGCATTTGGGATTGCAAACAGCTGATTGAAGAACAACTGATCGACTACATCCGAACCACCGTGGTGCACGCGGGCGGAATCAGCCATCTACGGCGCATTGCGGCGCTCGCCGAGATCTACCACGTCAAAACCGGCTGCCACGGAGCGACCGATCTATCGCCGGTGTGCATGGCCGCGGCGCTGCATTTCGATTTGGCGATTCCCAACTTCGGGCTGCAGGAGTACATGCGCCACACACCGCAAACCGATGCGGTATTCCCCCACGCCTATCGTTTCAAAGAAGGTTTCCTGCATCCCGGCGATCAGCCCGGACTGGGGGTCGATATCGATGAGACTCTCGCCGCCCAATACCCCTATCAGCGCGCCTATCTCCCGGTCAATCGACTCGAGGATGGCACGATGACCAATTGGTAAGCGCAAGTCGAGACTGCCATGATGCCTCGTCGATACTCGCGTGTGTTGTCGGCCGTTACCGGATTGCTTGCCGTGTTCTGCTGGCCTGCGCAGGTGGGCGCAAGCGGTGCTCAGGAGGCGCGGGAGGCCGGCGCCGGTCCCATGGCTCTTGGGGCACCCCGGGCATCGATGGATTTGAGTCGCGGCTGGCGTTTTCTTCAAGCCGCCGGTTTGAGCGGCGTTGAAAGCAGCGCCTTCGACGATTCGCAGTGGACCGAGGTCGATCTTCCGCACACCTGGAACCGAATCGGCAACGAGGGCACTGAACGCTCCCCGCTCACAAACGACGTGCAAGGCGTGGGTTGGTATCGGTTGCGGTTCAAGACGCCTCCGGGATCCACGGCGAGACGTTACTTTCTCCAGTTCGACGGGGTCGGAGCCATTGCGGATGTTTGGCTGAACGGACACTATCTCGGCAAACACGCCGGAGCCTTCTCCCGATTCCGTTTCGATGCCTCGGTCGCGATCAAGCCGAGCGGCGAGAACCTTCTGGTGGTGAAGGCCGACAATAGCCGTCCGCGGCCCGGTTCGACCACGGAAAATGTCATCCCGCTGTCCGGCGATTTCTTCGTGTTCGGCGGCATCTATCGCGGCGTCACGCTGATCGCCACTAATTCCGTGCATGCGGATATGCTGGATTACGGCGGTCCCGGAGTGTACGCGGCCGCGACCATCGACTCGAAGTCCGCGGCCGTGCGCGTGTCGGCGAAGCTGGTCAACGACGGGGCGAAGCCTCGGACGGTCATCGTCGAGACCCGTATCGAAAGCGCGCCCAATGTCGTCGTTGCGTCGGAATCAAGCCGGGTGACGGTACCGCCGATGCGGCCCGTGTCGGTCGTGCGCATATTACACGTTGAGCGCCCGCGGCTGTGGCAGGGCATGAAAGATCCATACCTCTACAAGCTGCTCATGACGGTGCGATCAACCCAGGGGCTGGATCTCGATCAAGTGGCGCAGCCGCTCGGTTTGAGGTCTCTCAACTTCGATCCGGATAAGGGGTTCTTTCTGAACGGAGAGCATCTTTTTCTCAAAGGTGCGTCCATGCATCAGGACCGTCCGGGGAAGGGGTGGGCGATTTCGCAGGCGGATCAGGCGCAGGATTTCGATTTGTTGCGCGACATGGGCGGCAATGCGGTGCGCCTCGCCCACTACCAGCATGATCAATATTCCTACGAGCTGGCGGATACGCTCGGGTTCGTGGTTTGGGCGGAACTTCCGCTCGTGAGCCAGGCGTCATTCGACGGCTCGTCCCCGAGCAAGGAGTTGGCCGCCAACGCTCGGCAGCAGCTCATCGAACTCATTCGACAAAATTACAACCATCCGTCGATCGCGACCTGGTCGATTGCCAACGAGATCGATCTCACCGCAACGCAGACCAAAGGCCCGAGCAAACCCGCGACTCTGCTGATGTCCCTCGATCTGCTTGCCAAGCAAGAAGACCCGAGCCGGCGCACGACGTTTGCCGACTGCTGCGAAGTGCGCACCGCACCGCACGCGGACGCCGTGGGTACTGCGACTGCCGCCGTTGCGCCCCGCGACGCCATCGTCGGAATTGCCGATACCATCGGCTACAACCGATATTTTGGTTGGTACACCGGGCAATTCGCCGATTTTGGCCCGATGTTGGACGAGGCACATAGGCGCCATCCCGCATTGCCGATCGCCGTTTCCGAATATGGTGCAGGCGCGGCCCTCACTCAGCACACCGATGACCCTGCCGGCGGCCCGATCAATCCGCACGGCCGGCCGCATCCCGAGGAATATCAGAATTGGTATCACGAAGCATCCTGGAACGCTTTGCGCGGCCGAGGTTTTCTCTGGGCAGCATTCATATGGAACATGTTCGATTTTTCCAGCGACTCGCGCCAAGAGGGCGATCTGGCGGATATCAACGAGAAAGGTCTCGTCAGCTACGATCGGCGGACTCGCAAGGACGCATTTTATTTTTACCGCGCCAATTGGAGCAGTGAACCCACTCTGCACCTGGTCGGACGGCGCTACGTCGACAGGCCGTACGGCGTCGTCGACGTGAAGGCCTATAGCAACGCGGCGCAAGCGAAGCTATTTGTGAATGACGGGGATCAGGGCACGGCGCCCTGCGAAGGCGGGATTTGCCTGTGGCGCTCCGTGCATCTGCGGCCCGGGACGAACGTGTTGCGCGGGGCCGCTGATGCCGCCGGAGAAACTATGTCCGATTCGATGCAGTGGACGTTCTCAGGATCGGTCGACAGCGTGCGAATCAAGGCGGGGGACATTTCCGGCTACGTGTCGAAGGCCGGACAGCGCTACGGCTCGGACACTTATTTCAGCGGCGGCGTGGCGGGCGGCATCAATGCGCCGGATTCGCCGGCGTCGGGCCGGATCGCCGTGGCCGCCGACGATGCCGGGGTGTACGACAGCTTTCGAGAGGGAGAGTTCTCGTATCGCGTACCGGTGCCGAGCGGACGCTACCGAGTTATCCTGCAATTTCAGGAGCCCACCGCCGGCGCGGCCGGGGTGCGGGAATTTGATGTGCGAGTCAACGGAAAGGTCATGCTCCCGCGTTTCGACATCTTCGCGGCGGCCGGCGGCAAGCTCAAGGCAGTGGATCGCTCCTTCGACACGACTTCGGGAGAGGGCGGCATCCTGATCGAATTTCATTCGCTGAAAGGCAACGCTCTGGTCTCGGCACTCTCTATCGCGCCCCTTCGCTGAAGTCAACTATGTAGGTCGTCGATCCATCGGACCAGCTCAGGCGTCTCCACGCCCTCGATATCCAGGTTGAATACGAGACCCTGGCCACTACGCGCCAACACGCACTGCAGCTGCAAATCGGGGCTCGGATTGATCTCCTGATGCGGACCGTAGGGTGGCACGTAGATAAAATCACCGGCGGCGGCCTCGGCCTCGAACTCCAGACGCTCGCCCCAGCGCAGTCGTGCAACGCCGTTGAGGACGTAGATCACGGTCTCCAGGTCGCCGTGGTGATGGGGACCGGTTTTCGCCGTCGCGTCAACTGTAAAGGTGCCGGCCCAGAGCTTCGTCGCACCCGTGTTCTCCGTCGTCACCGCGGCGAGGCGACGCAAACCCGGCGTCTGAGCGATATTGGAATCGAACTCCCCGGGGCGGATGATGCGCACACCATTCGATCGCCACCGGGCCGATGAGCTGTTCATGTGTCCTTCCTCGATCGATTGCCACGATCATTGCGCTGCGAGGGGAGGCCCGGCGCGAATGTGGGGCCGGCGGCCTCGGCGTCAGGGCCATTTTAGCTCTTTCGCTCGGACTACCACAGTGCCGATCGCGACTCGTCACAACGACAGCCGTATGCCGGTTGCAAATGTAACGCAGAAGGCGCCCGGCGAAACCCTCGCGGAATCCTCGACCTCCAATATTGGTTCCAGTCCGGCGGCACTCTCTGCCGTCGGCGGTCAACATGAGATGCGGCTCGCTGGAGCGACGACAATCGACCAGTGAGCAGCTTGCCAACGCAGGAGTTGTAGCAATGACACGGTCAGGGCGAATATTGACGCTCATAGTCTCCAGTTCACTTGTACTGGGGTTCCTGCAAGGAGGGTGTGCCATTGAGGCGGCCCAACCCCAAGCACAACCGCCGGGACCTGCTCAGCCGCTGTCCGCTCCGGCGCCGCAGCAGTCAACTCAAGAGCTGGACCAGCTGGTCGCACCGATCGCGCTGTACCCAGATGCGTTGGTTGCGCAGATCCTGGCAGCCGCGACCTATCCTACGCAAATCGTGGAAGCGAACCGGTGGCTGCAAGAGCATCCGGATCTGAAAGGAGATGCACTCGCCAAAGCGGTCGATGCGCAACCCTGGGATTCCGGCGTAAAGGCTCTTACGCAGTTTCCGGGGCTGCTTGGCATGATGGACAAGAATTTGTCCTGGACGTCGTCGCTCGGGGAGGCGTACGTGGACGGGCAACAGAATGTCCTC
>JAXDQI010000197.1:0-5229 GCA_034667965.1 Gammaproteobacteria bacterium | reverse complement strand
AGCGACGCTCGCGTGCGTGTCTACAGCGTCCATCCCGATGCCTTCGCCCCCGTGCAATCATGGCTGGCGGAAGTCGAGGATGTATGGCGTCGTCAATTGCAAGCATTCAAGGCGTATGCCGAGCATGCTCAGCGCGCTCGCAAGCAGAAGTCATGAGCGGCGCCACTGCGAAAGTCAGCGTTACGGTCGCCGTTGCGCCGACTGCGGCGTTCGAGATCTTCACCCGCGATATCGATCGATGGTGGCGGCGCGGAATTAAATTCCGGAACGCCGCATCGGGGGCCGGCTTCATTGCGGTAGAGCCGCGGGTGGGCGGCCGGCTGTTCGAATCCTTCGACGGAGAACGCGGACCTCACGTCCTCGAAGTCGGCAGGATTCGCATCTGGGATCCGCCGCGATTGCTTGTGTTCTCGTGGCGCAACGCCACCTTTGCGCCGGACGAGGACACCGAAGTGGAAGTCGGGTTCTTAGGCGTAGCGGCCGGCACCCTGGTGACGGTCACGCATCGCGGATTGACCGAATTGCGGCCGGATCACCCGGCGCGGCACGGTCTTTCTAACGAACCTTTCATCCGCATGATCGGCCTGTGGTGGGGCGAACAGATGACGTCGCTGCGCGAATTCTCGAGCGCCGCGGGGATCAAGGTTTGACCGGCTTCGATTCCTGCAAGTCTCTCGTAAGACCCACTTCCTCGATCGCGGACACCACCTGAGCGGTGTCGGCGCGTTCCTGCAGGGCCGCCGCCTGCGGATCGTGGCGGTCTTTCACCATCGGCAAGTCCCGCCTCAGCTCTTCGATCAAATGGATCAACTTCGTGACTTTCTGTTCGGTCAACAAGTTGACCTGCAAGGCCAGATGAGTATGTTGCTGTTCCAACTTGGCCTGCCTGTTCTGGGCAATCAACACGATGGTCGTGGTAATCAGCGCCACCAGGCTCATGATGCCGTCTAGCATCTCGAAAGGCGGCGCATCGAAGGGCGTCAGGCCCCATATCGCGGCGGTCGAGTTGTACAAGGCCCAGGCTGCGACTATCCCCAAAATTGAAATGAGATAACTCGGACGCCCGATAAAGCGGCTGACGCGCTCGACGCGGCGTTGCGAGAGACTCACCGACTCCCATTCCCGCCGCTGCATAGCGACAATGCTTTCGATGTTCTGGTCGATGTGCCCGGACAGCGAATCGACTTCGCCGCGCGGCGCATCGCCGGGCGCTCCGCTGGATTTTCCTTCGTCGCTTTCCGTCATGGTCGGGTTGCCGGCTCAATATTCGAATTGGTATGACAGGCCGATGCTGCTGCCGGGATCGTTCTCCGGCGTCGTGCCTTGCGTGATCGCCGTACCATTACCCAGACGGGTTTGCAACTTCAGGTGCTTGGTCAAGTCGACGTCGATCTGCACCTGGCTGGTCCCGGTCGTGGTCTGCTTGCCTTCGACATAGACACGTTTGGAAACATAGCGCCCGGCGGCGATTGCGGCGCCCGAATTCTCCGTGCCGGTAGCCGTGCTCGTAGTGTTCGTTCCGACGGTCAATCGATCGAGGCCCAAAGTCTTCTGCAGCTTCACCAGCGGATTGATTCCGTTACCTCCGACGCCGCTCAAGGTCGCAAGCGCAGCGGCAATCTGTGCGTACTGGAACGCCGTGAGTTGCGACCCGGGTACCCCGAACAGCAGGCGCGCCATGATGTCGTCCTGCGGCAGCGACGGCGAGCTGCTGAAATCGAATCGCGGCGCATCGGCGGGACCGGTGATCTGCAGCTTGATCGTGTATTCGGCCTGCGTCGTCTCTGCCGTGAAGTCCAATGTGGGATCGATTTTCTTGCGCAATCCCGCGCCGTCGAAGCCCACCCTGCCTTCCTTGAACTCGAGCCTGTTGCCCGCCAGCGTGAACCAGCCTCGCTGCAAGTTGAAATCGCCGCTCGCGAGGAGCTCGTCGGAGGTACCCTTCAAATGAATCTCGCCGCCCATCTCCGCATCCAAACCCCGGCCCTGGACGAGGATCTCCTGCGGCGCCCGGACGATGATATCGATCCCGACGATGAGCTGCTTGGCCCCCGGAGGCGGCGCCGGTTTGCCGCGCCGCCGCACGTCGAGGACCGCCACTTCGGGGGGCAGCGAGTTGGGAATGCCAATGGTGGCACGAATGACGTGAATGAGGCCGGCGACGTCGATGCGCTCACGGGCCTTGCCGCTGATATGCAGGTCGGCGTCGAGGTTCGCGGTGATGATGTTGCTTGCCACTGGTTGGGCGTTTTTCGCGGTGATCTTGAGGTCGAGCGGCATGCCGGGCTGGAGCACGCCGAAGCTTCCTGTCATGGCCACGCTGCCGGACACGGCCGTCGCCTTGAAATTCTTGATGAGGAGGCCTGCCTCGTTGCCGACGACCGCGGCCTCGATGTCCGACAGATTCACGCCGCGTGTGTAATCGCGAAGACTGCCCTCGCTCAACGTGATTCCGCCCCCCACCACAGGCGCGCCGGAGTTGCCGGTGACGGTGGCATCGACGGTGAGCTTGCCCGCGGCATGCAGGCCGCGCGCTTCCAGCAGCGGGTTGGCCATGCCCACGTCCAACTTTCCGCCGATCTTCAAGTCGAGAGCACCGTCCGGATTGAGCGGAACGTTTCCGGAAGCCTTCAGCTGCGACCCCGGACCCGCATTCAGCGTGGCTTGAAGGGCGGCGGTGTCATCGGCGAGCTGAGCCGTGGCATGCAATTGAACGGCAGGTAATCCGGTCGCGGCTTCATCCGCGAAACGCAGGTCGTCGACGTCGGCCTTCAGCGATCCGGTGGGATTGGATACGATCCCCTGCAGCCGGGCCTGCGCCCCGATGGTGCCGCTGGCGAGTAACTCGGGCGCAAACACGTTGACCAAGTCCGGCTTCACGTGCAAGAGCGATGCACTCAGGTCGAGCGTCGGCGCGACCTGCCCCTTGAGGTCGAATACCGCCTCCCGCGCCCCGATCTTGAGTTCATCCACCGACACTCCCTTCGCAAAGGAAAGTTGCGCCGGCGAGAGCAGCCGAAAGGTCTCGCCCCGGTAGGCCACCGAAAGGCTCGAGAGCTGCAGCTGCCGGGCGTCGAGATTGAGCGTCGCGGCAGCGGCCGCAGTCGCAGGGAAGCCGTAGAGTTTGGGCAGCTGTGCGCTCAACTGCACCGCGATGGCGCCGGCGGCTCCGTCGGCCAGCACATGCATGTCGCCGGCAAATTGCCCGACGCCGACATTGCTTCCGTCCAGCGTCAGATGCGCCTGGGCGTGCCCCTGCTTGGGGTTGAATCCGAGGCTGCCGTCCACGCTTCCGGTCAGATTGACGCCCAGGAGCCGGTCGAAGTCGTCGAGTTGTCCGACATGCAGGTGCAGCTGCCCATGGCTCTGCGTGAGCGCGGCATCGGCCGTCATATCGCCTTCCAAGTGCGCACTCTTCCAATCGGCTCGACGCACCAGCAGTCGAAATGCCTTGCCGCCGATCCGATCGAGCGCCGCATCGAGGTTTAAGGGTGCCCCATCGAGCATGCCGTGCGCCTGGATCGCACCGCTGGGCGACTTGGGCAGGCCGCGCGCATGCAACGTGGCCTCCACGGTTCCACTGGGGGACCCACGCACCGACAGATGCGACGTCACCTCGGCGTCGGCCGCGAGCATCGCCGGAGCACCGCGGAGTTCGCCGGATGCTTTTAGATCCCCGGCGACGTCGCTCGACAGCATGGCGAGGTTCGAAACCTCGAGCTGCCAGCGCGCCTTCAGATCCTTGATGAAATTGGCGGCGGCGGCTTCGGGCGGTGCCCGCGACGCGGTGCCGCTCGCCGTCAGCGTCATCCCATTGCCGGCAACTTGGAGGGATTGCACCTTGATGCCGTCATCGGTCATTCCACCCTCGACTTTTAGCACCACCTTCGGTCCGACCATGGGAATCCATGCGGCGGAGCCACCGCTCAAACCGAGATCGACATCCGCCGCAATCGTGCTGCTTCCGCGAGCATGCGCCAGGCGTGCGTTGATGGTGGCATTGCCCCGGACATCCTGTCCGGCGAATGCCGCGAACGAAGACAGATCCGCGACGGTCAACGCGACGGTAGCGCGCTGCTCCGCCCCGCTCACCTGCGCCGTATCCGCGTGTGCGCCCAGCTTGAACAGGGAATGCGTCGCCGTCAGATCGAGCGGTCGAGCCGCCGCATCGAGCTCGACAGACGCATCGATGGTCAGCGGGTCCTTGGCGAAGAGCCGCGGCTGGGGTCCGGGGATCTCGAGGCCGTCGACTACTCCATGCACGCCCAGCTTTCCATCACGCGCTGCAAGTTCCGCGTTCAAGCGAGGTATTTGCGTAGTCCCAAGGATTTTCAATCCGTGGACTTCCAGACGGCCGTCGGCCGTCGGTGCCGTCAACGTGCCATGCCAGTTGCCCTTGAGCGCGAGCTCGGCCCAGGCGACTTCGGGCCTCGGCGCCATCGCAGCCGCCTTCAAGGAATATTCCACATCGGCCGATTGATGCGTGAGATCCACGCTTCCGTGTATGTCGGCGTGCAACGGTCCGGCGTCGAGAACGACATCGACGCGTTCCTCATTTCGCGGACCTTGCACGGTCGCAGTCGCCGAGAGCGCCCCCAAGCCCGGCAACGACAGCAGATTTTCGAGCGGCCCGCCGGCCGGTTCGTGTACCGCCAGCGATGCATCCATTCTTTTAGGATCGAGTTTCAGGTGCAGGGTGTATTCGCCCTCGCCGTCCAGCCGCCGCGCCGTCACGTCGGCATCCGCATTCTGAAGCGAGCGAAGCTCCAACCTTCCCCGCAGAGACACCGTTGCCGGTGTCCCCACCAGGGGCGCGCCCAGCTCGACGGCGTCCATCGAAAATTCCCCCACGTCGATATGGGGAATTGACCCGCCGCCGCCCTTCCCATCGCCGACCGGCGCGCGTTCCATGTGCAAACGCTTCAGCCGCAGCTCGTCGACATAGATGCGCCGCTCCAGCAGACGAAGCGGCGACCAGCGCAGCGACACATGATCGGCCGTCAACCAAACGCCCTGGTGGTCGATGAGTTGCAACTCATCGAGAGTGAGCTGCGTCGGGAACGAACCGCCGAGGCCCGACAGCTTGACGTACCCGGAGGTCAGCCGGTAGGTCAGCCGCTCGATCCACGCCCGGCCAGGGTCCGTGTTGCCGGCAATCCAGACGGTGCCGATCAGCGCAGCGACCAGAAGAATCGATGCCGCAAGAACCCACGCCGATATTTTGGCGGC
>JAXDQI010000196.1:0-3085 GCA_034667965.1 Gammaproteobacteria bacterium | reverse complement strand
TGGTCGCGCTGCAAACAAGCTACCGGAACATGCAGGCCCAGGTCGACCAGGCGCAGAAGGATGTTGACTTCAACATGGTCAACTTCAAGCGCCAGGAGCAATTGCTCACCAACAACTTTACGCCAAGGGCCACCTTCGATGCCGCCCGCAACACATTGCAAGGGTCGCAGCAAAAGCTTGCTTCGCTGAACGCGCAGCTTGCCGGCATTGCCGCAAACCTCAACGGCAACCCCGATGCGCCGATCGAAGACCACCCCAGATACAAGGATGCCGTGGCTGCCCGCGATGAGGCCGCGCGCCAGCTCGCGCACACGATCGTGCGAGCACCGTTCGCCGGCATCGTGACCAACGTGCCGTCGCTGCAGCCCGGTCAGTACCTTGCCGCCGCGGCGACGGCATTCAACATCGTCTCGACCGATCACGTCTGGGTTCAGGCGAGCCCGAAGGAAACCGAATTGACCTACGTCAAGCCCGGGCAAAAAGTGACGGTCGAGGTCGATACCTTTCCGGGTCAGCGATGGGCCGGCACCGTGGAAAGCATAAGCCCCGCGTCCGCCTCGAGCTTTTCCCTGCTGCCGGCGGAGAACACCAGCGGAAACTGGGTCAAGGTCGTCCAGCGCATTCCAATGCGCGTCCGGGTCAGCAATGCGCCAGGCAAGCCGGCGTTACGTGTCGGGATGAGCGTAGAGGTGAGCGTCGATACCGGGCATGAGCGGGGACTGCCCAGTTTCATCACCGATCTCTTTGCAACGTCACCGGAAGCAAACAATGGCTGACGCTATCGCCGGCACTCCACAGCCGATCAACCGTGGCGCCATCACCGCGTGCGTGATTCTTGCCGTCGTCATGCAGGCGCTCGATACCACGATCGCCAATGTCGCGCTTCCCTACATGCAGGGCAGCGTGTCGGCGAGCTCGGATCAGATCAATTGGGTACTGACGTCCTATATCGTCGCGGCAGCGATCATGACGCCGCCGTCGGGGTTCCTTGCAAACAGATTCGGCCGCAAGCGCGTGTTGATGGCGGCTGTCGCCGGATTCGTGCTGGCTTCCGTGCTGTGCGGCATCGCGCAGTCGCTGCTCCAGATTGTGGCTTTCCGATTGCTGCAGGGATTTTTCGGCGCAGCTTTGGTCCCGCTCTCGCAGTCAATTCTGCTCGACATCTACACGCCGGAGGAACGCGGCTCGGCGATGGCGCTGTTCGGCGTGTCGGTGATGGTCGGACCGGTGCTCGGTCCGGTGATCGGCGGCTGGCTGACTGACCACTATAGTTGGCGATGGGTATTCTATATCAACGTGCCGCTGGGCGCGCTCGCATTCGCCGGCATATCGTTGTTCATAAAAGAGACGACGATCAGCGCGGCGGCGAAACTTGACTGGCTCGGATTTGGCAGCTTGAGCGTCGCTATCGCCGCGTTGCAGGTGTTTCTGGACCGGGGCGCGCAACTCGACTGGTTCTCCTCCTTCGAAATTCTGATGGAGGCTGTTATCTGCGTATCGGCATTTTATGTGTTCCTCGTCCACACATTTACCGCGAAAAATTCCTTCGTGGACCTCAAGCTGTTTCTCGATCGAAATTTCGCGGTCGCGGTGCTGTTCATTTTCACCATCGGGATAACCTATCTGGCGTCCCTGGCGTTGATGACGCCGTATCTGCAAACGCTGATGGGTTATCCAGTCGTAACCGCGGGGCTTGTCATGGGCCCGCGCGGTTTGGGGACGATGGTCTGCATGTTTCTGGTCGGCCGCATCATCGGGCGGGTCGATACCCGAGCGCTGCTCGTGATTGGGCTGCTGCTGACCGCATGGGCGATGTACGACATGACCGGATGGACCCCGAACGTCTCTGAGTGGACGATCGCGGTAACCGGATTCATCCAGGGAGCCGGGCTCGGATTTCTGTTCGTGCCGCTCACGACCATCGCCTTTGCCACGCTGGCGCCGGAACAGCGGGCGGATGCGGCGGGCGTCTTTAACCTGTCGCGCAATGTGGGCTCAAGCGTCGGAATATCGGTCGTCTCGTATCTCTTGATCAGAAACAACCAGGTGAATCATGCGACCATCGCCAGCCATGTCACGGCCGTCAATCACGCGTTCAACAACAGTACTGTGCTGCACGCGTGGAGCCCGTGGACCGCAGGCGGGCGCGCAGCGCTCGATCAGGTCGTGCAAACACAGGCCTCGATCATTAGCTATATCGACGATTTCAAACTGATGATGATCCTGTCGCTTGCCGTGCTCCCACTCGTCCTGCTGCTGCGGCGAGCGTCTACAGAGGCCGGAAACGACCATGCGATGGCGATGGAATGAACGGGGTTTCGCAGTTCGACGGCGTCGAAATTATCTAAAGTTTGAAGGGAGCAACACAATGAAAAAAGTTTTCTTGGCGCTCACCCTGCTGTCTGTCGCAGCTTCGACCGGCGCCCTTGCTCATAGCGGCACCGAGCAGGAGGAGAAGGCTTGCACGCGCGACGTCCAGCGCCTCTGCCGCAAGCTGATGGATCAAGGCGATTTTACGATTCTGGCTTGCTTGAAGGAAAATCGCCCAAAGCTCTCGCCCGCATGCCGCTACGTGCTGGTCAGCCACGGGCAATAGCGAACGATCGATAGAAGAAGATCGGTCACGCCTTGATCCGAATTCAGAACAGCCCTCCTCCGGACGGAGATCGACGCCGCGAGAATCCTTCTCGGTGTCGCCGGCGCCCTAAGGCCAGACGCCTCCAACCAAATCCACAAGGCTTTCTCTTCTCGAAGGGCAAGCGCTTATGCCAACGACCGACACCTTCCCGCCAAAAACTCTTCGGACTCACAAGAAAGGAGAATGCCATGGAATACGCAACGCTCGGCAATACAGGTCTCCTGGTGTCGAAACTCTGCTTCGGAACCATGACATTCGGGGACGGCAGAGGGCTCTTCAAGGCCATCAGCACCGTTTGCCAGGCCGGGGCCGATGAGCTGGTTAAGACGTCGGTTGACAGCGGCATCAACTTTTTTGATACGGCGGACAATTACACGGAAGGTGAGAGCGAAAAGATTCTCGGGCAATCACTGAAGAACCTTAGCATCGCGCGGAAGGATGTGGTGA
>JAXDQI010000195.1:0-3265 GCA_034667965.1 Gammaproteobacteria bacterium | reverse complement strand
CGGTGCGCGAGGCGCTCCAACGGCTGGTCGCCGAACGTCTGCTCGTGATGCTGCCGAATCGCACGATCGTCGTGCCGTCGCTGTCACCCGAGAATTTCGCGGAGATCTACAGGATCCGTTGCGAGCTGGAAGGGCTCGCCGGAGAACTGGCGACGCCCAACTTCCGGCCCACCGATATCGTTCGCCTGAAGAAGACCCTGGTCGCCATGGACAAGACGATCGAGGAAGGCGAAAAAACCGCGTACCGCGAACTCAACGAGAAATTTCACTTCGAGATTTATAAGAAGGCGAATCAGCCACGGCTGCTCGAGCTCATTCAAAACCTGTGGGGTCAGGTCGGTCCGGTGTTTTATGGCTTGCTCGATGCTCCGGACTACGGCGGCGAGCATGCGAACCAGCACCACCGGCAAATTGTTGGGGCGCTCGAAAGCGGCGACGCTCACGGCGTCAGGCAGAAGCTCGCCGAAGACCTCGTGGCCGCGGGAAACGCGTTGCGGCCGCGCCTGAAGATCCTCGTAGTGAATGGCGCGGAAGCCGGCTCGCCACTCGGCGACGAAGCCGAATCCGACCACACAGTGTCAGGTCTGGCGCCCGATGCGAGTAGCGGCAGTCCTCGTTCGAAAGGCGGCAAGGCCGCCGCCCAGAAGACGGCATCGAAGTGACTTGATCGGAACGCGTAGCCGGCATCCCGCGACGTCTCACTTCGCCGCTGTTTCTTCCTTCAGCGTGTCCTCCAGGGCATTCAGGAACTGGTCGGCGTTGTCTTTGGAAAACGGCAGCGGCGGCCGGATTTTAAGGACATGCCCCTCGGGACCGGATGCGCCGATCAGGATCCGGCGTTTGCGCAAGCCGTTGACGAGCCGGATGGCCAATGCAGGATCGGGCTCCCGTCGCTCGCGGTCCTTCACCAGGTCGGCGCCAATGAACAGGCCGACACCGCGCACTTCTCCAATCGCCGAAAACCGTTCTGCGAGCGATTCCAGCCCCTGCTTCATGTATCGGCCGACCACTTCCGCGTTGGCCATCAGGTTCTCTTCTTCCATCACTTCGAGCACGGCGAGTCCGGCCGCGCATGACACCGGATTGCCGCCGAAAGTATTGAAATAGCGCGCGCGCAAAGCGAAGTCAGCGAGCACTTCCGGCTTCGCCACGAGCCCGGCGATCGGTATGCCGTTGCCCATCGGCTTGCCGAGGATCGCGAGGTCGGGCAGGACCCCGTGCCGCTGGAATCCCCACATGTTCTCGCCGGTACGCCCGAACCCCGGCTGCACCTCGTCGGCAATGAACACGCCGCCCGTACGATGTATCGCGTCCACGGCCAGCGCCAGGAAACCGGCGGGATGGGAATAGACGCCGTCGCTGGAGAATATCGTGTCGACGAGCAGGGCGGCCACGCGGATGCCATGACGCGCGAGGTCCTGGATCGCTGCTTCGACATGGGCGGCAAAGGTCTTGCCGACATCGTCGCCGGCCGAGCCGGCCGAACGGAAGGGATCGGGCGCTGGGACGGTGCGCACATGCACGCCAAGCGGCACGTGGCTTCCAAGCGACGGCGACACCTCCGACACCGCGCTGGTGATGCCGTGATAGGCCGTCTCGGTGACGATGATGCCTGTGCCTCCCGTGTAATTGCGCGCGACCCGAAGCGCGAGATCGGAAGTCTCGCTGCCGGTGCAGGTGAACATGACGTTGGACAGCTCGGCCGGAAATGTCGCGACCAGTTTCTCCGCGTAAGTCAGGATCAATTCGTGCAGATAGCGGGTGTGCGTATTGAGCGTCGCCGCCTGTTTCGCGATGGCCGACACCACGTGCGGATGACAGTGCCCCACGGAGGGCACATTGTTATAGACGTCGAGATAACGGTTGCCCTGCGCGTCGAACATCCATACGCCCTCGGCCCTCACGAGATGCAGCGGTTCCTCATAAAACAGCTTGTACGAAGGACCGAGAACGCGTTGCCTGCGCGCGAGCAGCGCACGCAGCGGCGCATCGAGCTGGTCGGCCGTGGCGGGGTTGAACGCATTGACCATCAGCGTCTTTGACATCGGGATCACTCCATGTTGCACGCGATGCGCAAGCGCGCTTGCGCCGTCTCGCGTGGAAGGGTTCGAAGGTAGGTGAGCCCGTTCCAGGCCCCGGCGTTATTCTTCAGGATATAAGCACTGTTTTCCGGATAGCGCTGGGCGCGCCAACCAGTGATCGTGACGGTGAGGACGAAGCGGGCGGCGATGAGATCGAAGAGCAAGTCGACTTCCTCGCGCTCGAGTGGCGACACCGCATGATAAGAGGCCACGAACTCCGCTACCGCGTCCCACGGATCGCCCGCGCCGTTCATGTGATAGGACGCGCCCACCGCAACGTCGTTGACGAGCGGCGTGTGCACCATGTCGCCAAAGTCGAGAATTCCCGCGATGCGGTCGTGATGCCCGGGATCGACCAGGACGTTGTGCGGGTTCAGGTCGTTATGTACGACCTGGGCACGGAGCCGGGGCAGTAGCGGTTGGGCATGTAACTCGAAGTTGTCGAGGAAATGCTGAGCTGTGCGGCGCCGCTCGGCATCGGCAATATGCGCGAGCAACGCCCGCAAGCGGCTTGCGTTCTTGATGTCCCACGCCAGATCGTGGCCCGCGGCGCCGTGGAAAAAGCCGCGCAGCGCGAGTCCCAGCCGCGCGAGCAGGGCGGCGAGCTGGCGGCGTTGGGTGGCTGTGCGCTCGACCGTATAGAGCGGTACGCCGGGCAGATATGAAAGCAGTCTCACCCCTCTCGTACGATTTTCGGCGAACGGCAAAAGTAGGTGCGACTGCCCGTCGAGGGCAGCGAGAACCCGCGGCACGGGCAGACCCGGATCGACGGCTGCCACGTGCATCAGCGCGCGGACCTGGAAGTCGTTGATCGAAGGATGCTCGGCGGGATTGCTGATCTTGAGCGCGTACTCGCGCCCGTCCTCGGCCGAAATCCTGAAATTCTGGTCCCGTTCGCTGGTCAGGCGCGACGCTTGGCCCGCGATGCCGTAGTGGCTGGCCACCAGCCTCTGCGCATCGGCGATGTCAACTTCCTCGGCAGCGACGCTCAAGATGCCGTTCACCGTCTCCTCGACGTTACCGTCAGCTCTGACGTCCAAGCCACTCATGCTTTTCCCCCACGAAGGCGCTCCGGCCAGCCAAGAATGTTGAGATATGATATATCATGTGACAAGCGTATCACGTAGACTTTGTTTCGGCCAATCGTAAACAAAATGCGACTCGTCAGACGTTGCCGGGAACTT
>JAXDQI010000194.1:0-7880 GCA_034667965.1 Gammaproteobacteria bacterium | reverse complement strand
GAGGTCCAGAATTCCCTCTCGGCTTCGATTGCTTGCAAGCGCTGCCGCCGCTGATCGAAAAATTTCGTGATCATGATGAACCACGTGAGCAGCGACATGATCAGCAAAATAACCAGCGTCGACCTGGCGACCAAGTCACCCTGCTGGATAAGCGCACCTAGGCCAAACGGATTTTCAACGGTAGTCTCTGACATGGACCGATTTCCTCTACTTAGACAAGTTTTAGTGACGAGTAAACATTTCCGCCCCGCTGCCGAGCGCTACTTATTAGTGAGTTTCCAAGCTATGGGCAAGGCCACCGTTTTCTCCACCGGTTTGCCGTCTTCGGTGGCCGGTAACATCTTCAATCCATGGACGGCCTTCAAACATGCTTCATCGAGCCGCGGAAAACCGCTGCTGGTCTGAATCGATTCACCGGAGATACGCCCGTCGGCCGCAACGGTCACCTGCACCGTGCATCGGCCCTCCTCGTTCGCGCGCTTCGACGCGTCGGGATACCACTCCTCGCCGATCTTCAGCGGATGCTTCGGATCCTGTCTCGGCGGAGTACCGGCCTTGGGCGCAGGCGGAGCGGCGGCCACCGGAGGGGGTGCAACCGGCTGCTGCGTCTGTGTAACCACGGCGATGGCATTCGTCTGCTCCTGCGGAGCTTGAATGTCGACGAATTCGGGTGGCGGAACGTACGGTTTGATTTCTTCGAGCTTCGGCGGGGGCGGCGGCGGTTTGTCCACGTCTTTGGGTTTGTCGATCTGCGCGATTTCCACCGGCGGTATGATCGTTTGCGCGAGGCGGCTTGCGAGACCGGTGTAAAAAGCCCAACCCACGACGACGTGTAAAAGAATGACGACGAGAAGGGCGACGCCTCTCCTGCCGGAAAACATTGATGGCTCTTCGTATTTATACATAAGTCTTGTTTCGACCCTACCCTTCGATTTCTCAAAAGTGCACTACGCGCGCGCACCCTCGGAAGGGTGCTGCACAATTTCTGCCCGCGTGTACTGCGCGTTTTACGCGCGGCCCTCACACGCGTGCATCACACGCCAACTTTAGCCCACGCCGCAAAGTTCTTCAGCAGCGTCCCTTGTGAGTTCCTTTCGGTGAGTAAAGAGACTGACACATATCCAGCCCGCACTGCAAGCACGACTTGACTTACTCCAAGTCCGTTACGGCGCCGAGCGAAGCGCTGCTAACCGCCTTTGAATACTTTGCCAACGCGCCGCGCCGCGCGTAGGGCTTCGGCGCGGTCCAGGCTCTGCGGCGGCGCTTGAGTTCCGCAACGCTCACATGCAGCGTAATTTCTCGACGCTCTGCATCAATCGTAATCTCATCGCCCGCCCTGACCAGCGCCAGCGGTCCGCCGACCGCCGCTTCCGGCGCTACATGTCCCACCACGAAGCCGTGGCTGCCTCCGGAAAACCGGCCGTCGGTGATGAGCGCGACCGAATTTCCCAATCCTCTGCCGATGATGGCCCCCGTCGGGCTCAGCATCTCGCGCATGCCCGGACCGCCTTTCGGCCCTTCGTACCGAATGACCACCACCTCGCCCGGCTTCACCTTGCCGCCAAGAATACCCTGCAACGACTCTTCCTCGGAATTGAATACACGGGCCCGCCCTTTGAAGCGCAGGCCTTCCTTTCCTGTAATTTTTGCAACTGCTCCGTCGGGAGCAAGATTGCCGTAGAGAATGACCAGGTGGCTGTCCTTTTTGACGGGATTCTCGAGCGGCCGCACGATTTCCTGGCCGATCGGGTAAGGCTCGACCGAACGTAGATTCTCCGCCAGCGTCTTGCCCGTCACGGTGATGCACTCGCCGTGCAGCATCCCCGCGTCCAGCAGCGTTTTCATCAGCGGTTGAATTCCGCCGATGGCCACCAGTTCCGACATGGAATAGCGGCCGCTCGGGCGCAGATCCGCGAGCACCGGAACCCGCTTCCCGAGCCGCGTAAAATCGTCCAAGCTGAGCCTGACGCCGGCCGACGAGGCGATGGCCAGCAGGTGCAGGACGGCGTTGGTGGAGCCGCCCAGCGCGATACACACGGTAATGGCATTCTCGAATGCCTTTCGCGACATGATCTGGCGGGGCCGCAAACCCAGCTTGACCAGAGCGACGACCGCGGCGCCGGCGCGCGAACAGTCGTCCCGCTTTTCACCGGACACCGCATCCTGGGCGGAACTGTTGGGCAGACTCATGCCCATCGCCTCGATTGCGGACGCCATGGTATTCGCCGTGTACATTCCGGCGCAGGAACCCGGCCCGGGAATCGCGGTTCGTTCGACGAACTTTAGTTGCTTTTCCGACACCGTGCCCTGCGCGTAGCCGCCCACCGCTTCGAACACCGAGACGATGTCGCGCTTGTCGGTGCCCGGCCGGATCGTGCCGCCGTAAACGAAGATCGCGGGGCGGTCGAGACGCGCGAGCGCCATGAGGCAGCCCGGCATGTTCTTGTCGCAGCCGCCGAACGCGATGACGCCGTCGAATCCTTGCGCGCCGACCACCGTCTCGATCGAATCGGCAATCACCTCCCGGGAAACCAGCGAGTAGCGCATTCCGGGTGTGCCCATGGAGATGCCGTCCGACACCGTAATCGTCGCAAAAGTCACCGCCTTGGCGCCGTGAGCCTCGACCCCGGCCGCCGCCAGCCGCGCCAGCTCGTCGATATGCATATTGCAGGGCGTCAGATTGCTCCAGGTCGATGCGATGCCGATCTGCGGCTTCTTGAAGTCGCCGTCGGAAAAGCCCACGGCGTGCAACATGGCGCGCGCCGGCGCCTGCTTGATGCCGTCGACGACGAGGCTCGAGTGACGACGCGTATTGACGGACCGGGGCTTAGAGTTTCTTTTCATGGTGGTTGACTTGTGATGGATGAATTCGGCGCGGAGCTTAAACATGCGCGTTGCCGGAGCGCAACTAATCAGCGGGCCGGAGCGACTCCATAGCGTTCCGCGAGGTACCGGTAAACGCCGCGCACCGCATGCGCTTCGGCGCCCACCCCACGGCCGGGACGTTCTTTCGGATTCCATGCATACAAATCGATGTGCAGCCAGTCCGGCGTCTCGGTCACGAACCGCTTGAGGAACAAGGCGCCGAAGATCGCTCCCGCGAATCCGGAGGCGGCAACATTGTTCAGGTCGGCGATTTTGCTGCCGAGCTCGTCGTCGTATCCCGGCCACAACGGCATCGGCCACAGAGGGTCATGCTCCGCGGCCGCGACGCGCGCGAGGTTCTGCACCGTCGTGTCGTCGCTGCCGAACAAGGCCGGCAACTCGGGACCTAAGGCCACGCGCGCCGCACCGGTCAAGGTGGCGAAGTCGATGATGAGGTCGGGCCGTTCGGCGTCGGCCAGAGACAAGGCGTCACAGAGGACCAACCGGCCCTCCGCGTCGGTGTTGCCGACTTCCACCGTCAAGCCCTTGCGTGTCTCGAGCACGTCGCCGGGCCGGTATGCGTTGCCGCTGATGGAGTTCTCGACGATCGGCAGGAGCATGCGCAGCCGCGCCTTGACGCCGGCGTGCATCAGCATGTTGGCCAGCGCCACCGCGACCGCCGCGCCGCCCATGTCCTTTTTCATGAGCGCCATTCCCGAGCTCGGCTTGATGTCCAGGCCGCCGCTATCGAAGCACACGCCCTTGCCGACGAGGGTCAAGCGCGGGAGGGTCTCGCCGCCCGGCGGGGACCACCGAATGTCGACCAGCCGGGGAGCGGAGGCGCTCGCCCGCCCCACCGCATGGATGGCGGGAAACTTCGCGGCCAGCAACTCCTCGCCCACCCACTGCCGGTAGCTTGCGCCATGCCGCTCGGCGAGTTGCCGCGCCGCCGCAGCGAGTTCCTCCGGCCCCAGGTCGCCCGCCGGCGTGTTGATGAGGTCGCGCGCCAGCTTCAGGGACTCGGCGGCATGGGTCACGAAACTCTGATCCGCATTCGCACAGGCTTCGACGATCGCGGGGCGGTCCGCTTTGCTCGGACGATATCGCTCGAAACGATAGGAGCCGTACACGAATCCCAGGCACAGCTGCGTCGCGTCAGAGTCGCTCCACGCCTGCGCGAAACGGAAACGGCGCGGCGGCAGGCGTTCGGCGAAACCGGCGGCGTGCCACATCGACAAGCCGCCCTGACGTTTGCCGAGGCCGCCGACCGCCATTTCCAAGCCTCCGCTGGCATCCGGTACCAACAGCACCCGGTGCTTTTCGCCTTTGAAATTGTGCTCGCTCAACCAAGCCTTGACGAACGGAGTGCGCGCCGCGCGCCACGCGTCGACCTCATCGTCGTACAGCAACCAAAGGGGAATCGAATTGACGGCGTCGGCAGTCATGTCTTGCATCATAAGAGATTCTGTGGTGCTATTTACGGCTAGTTTTGACGGCGCTGCACGATTTTTACGGACCCCGCTCGGGCTGCAAGTCTTCGAGGCGGGGTCTTTCATTTTAAGGAGCACTACATGCGGTTGTATTCGCAAAAAGACGTCGACAAGACAGCACTGCGCGGGGCGCGCATCGCCGTCCTCGGCTACGGAAGCCAGGGCCGGGCGCATGCCCTCAATCTGCACGACAGTGGATTCGACGTCGTGGTGGGGACTCGCAAGGGCGACAGCTGGAAGAAGGCCAAGAAAGACGGCCTGCATGTCATGGAACCGAAGGAGGCCATCAAAGGCGCGAAATTGGTCGCCATGCTGGTGCCCGACATGACGCAGAAGGCGTTGTACGAGGAACTGAAGGCGGACTTCGAGAAGGGCTCGACCTTGCTGTTCGCGCACGGCTTCAACGTGCACTTCAAGCAGATCAAGCCGCGCAAGGATCTGGATGTGGTGCTGATCGCGCCCAAGGGTCCGGGCGACCTCGTCCGTCGTCAATACCAGCAGGGCCGCGGCGTGCCCTGCCTGATCGCGGTTGCGCAGAACCCTACCAAGCAAGCGAAGGCAAATGCGCTGGCTTACGCCGACGGCATAGGCGGCACGCGCGGCGGCGTTCTGGAGACCACATTTGCCGAGGAAACCGAAACCGACCTGTTCGGCGAGCAAGCGGTGCTCTGCGGCGGCGCAACGGAACTGGTGGTGAAAGGCTACGAAACGCTGGTGGAAGCCGGATACCAGCCGGCCGTGGCATACTACGAGTGCTTGCACGAGTTGAAGCTCATCGTCGACCTGCTGCATGAGGGCGGCATCACCAAGATGCACCGCTTCATCAGCGAAACCGCCAAGTACGGCGACCTCACCCGCGGACCGCGGGTCGTGAACAAGGCCACCAAGAAGGAAATGAAAAAAATCCTGAACGAAATTCAACAAGGCAAATTCGCGCGGCAATGGATTTCGGAAACCAAGACCGGCCGCAAGAAATATTCCAAGCTGCTCAAGGCCGATCTGAAGCATCCGATCGAGAAGGTCGGTGCACAGCTGCGCGCGCGCATGCCGTGGTTGGAATCGGGCAAGGCCTGAATTCGACGCATGAACGCTCGCACACTGTTCGACAAGGTTTGGACCGCGCACGAAGTGGTGCCGGAGACGGCGGATACGCCCGCCGTCCTCTACGTCGATCTACACCTCATTCATGAGGTGACTTCGCCACAGGCGTTCAGCGTACTGAAGTCGCTGGACCTGCGCGTCCGGCGCCCCGATCGAACCTTGGCGACCATGGACCATTCGACGCCGACGCTGACCGAACAGGTGTTCGGCAAGATTCCCATCAAGGTGGATGCGGCTGCGAAGCAGGTGCGGCAGCTCGAGAGCAATGCCGCCGAATTCGGGGTGGAGCTGTTCGACATGCGCGACGCGCGGCGCGGCATCGTACACGTCATCAGCCCGGAACTCGGATGCACGCAGCCGGGCATGACCATCGTCTGCGGCGACAGTCATACCAGCACGCACGGCGCATTCGGCGCCCTCGCCTTCGGCATAGGCACCACCGAAGTCGGCCATGTATTCGCCACGCAGTGCCTGCTGCAGCGCAAGCCGAAGACTTTCGCCGTCAACGTGGAAGGCAAGCTGCGGCCCGGCGTGAGCGCCAAGGACCTCATTTTGCACGTCATCGGCCGGATCGGCGTGTCGGGCGGCACCGGCCACGTGCTCGAGTACCGCGGATCCACGATTCGCGGACTGTCCATGGATGAACGCATGACCGTCTGCAATATGTCGATCGAGGCGGGTGCGCGTGCCGGCATGATTGCGCCCGACGAGACCACGTTCGAGTATTTGAAAGGCAAACCGCGCGCGCCACAGGGCGCGGAATGGGATGCCGCCGTGGCGCGTTGGCGCACGCTGGCCACCGATCCCGGTGCGCTATTCGATGCCTCCGTGGATATCGATGCGTCCACCCTCGAACCCATGATTACCTACGGCACCAACCCGGGTATGGTGATGCCCTTGGGCGGCTCCATTCCGCGGATCGAGGGCAACGCGGTGTACGACAAGGCGCTCGGCTACATGGGCTTTCATGGCGGCGATGTCATGCTGGGCAAACCCATCGACGTGGTGTTCATCGGCAGCTGCACCAATGGCCGGCTGGAGGACCTGCAGGCCGCCGCCAGCATATTGAAAGGCCGCAAGGTGGCGGCCGGGGTCAAGTTGCTCATCGTGCCGGGTTCGCAGCAGGTCAAACGCGAGGCGGAAAGCCTGGGGTTGGCACAGATTTTCAAGGACGCGGGCGCCGACTGGCGCGAGTCCGGATGTTCGATGTGCCTGGGGATGAACGGCGACACCGTCGGTGCGGGCCAGTACTCCGTCAGCACCAGCAACCGAAATTTCGAAGGCCGCCAAGGCGTGGGTGCGCGAACTTTGCTGGTGAGCCCCATGACCGCCGCCGCCACCGCCGTGCGGGGCCAAATCGCCGACCCAAGGGAGCTGCTGTAATGGAGCCTCTTCAGCGGGTGCATTCGAAGACCGTGGTGATCGCGTCCACCAACGTCGACACCGATCAAATCATTCCAGCGCGTTTTTTGACGACCACCACCAAAGACGGCCTCGGCAAGCAGTTGTTCGCCGACTGGCGCTACCTCGCCGACGGCGCGCCCAATCCGGCGTTCATATTGAATCGTCCCGAGGCGGCCGGCTGCCAGGTCTTGGTGGCCGGCCGCAACTTCGGCTGCGGATCCTCGCGCGAACACGCCCCCTGGGCATTGCTGGACTACGGCATCCGCGCCGTCATCAGCACCGAAATCGCGGACATCTTCAAAAGCAATGCGCTGAAGAACGGCTTGCTGCCCATCACCGTGGACGACGCCACTGCGCAGTGGCTGCTCACGCATCCGGGCGCCGAGGTCGACGTCGATCTGGCCGCGGCGCGGCTGACGCTGCCCAACGGCGCAGCAACGACCTTTCCCATCGAGGCCTTCGCCCGCCATTGCCTGTTGAACGGCACCGACGAACTCGGCTATCTGCGCAGCAAGCTCGACGTGATCGAAAGCTATGAGGCCGCGCGCCGGTGGTGAAGGCGACGATTGCGGTGCTGGCAGGCGACGGTATCGGCGGCGAGGTGACCGCCGAAGCCGTGCGCGCACTCACGGCGGTCGCGAAAAAATTCGGTCACTCCATGGAATTCGAGCACGCCCTGCTCGGCGGCGCCGCCATCGACGCCACCGGCGAGGCCATGCCGGCGGCCACGCTGGCGCTGTGTCAGCGCGCCGATGCCGTGTTGCTCGGCGCCGTAGGCGGTCCGAAGTGGTCCGCTCCGGATGCCAAGGTGCGGCCGGAGGGAGGTCTCCTGGCCTTGCGCAAGGCACTCGGCCTCTTCGCCAACCTACGCCCGGTCGTCCCTCATCCCGCGGTATTGGACGCCTCCCCCATCAAGGCGGAACTGCTGCAGGGCGTCGACATCATGGTGGTGCGTGAATTGACCGGCGGTATTTATTTCGGCGACAAGCATCGCACCGCCACGGAAGCCGTCGACGTGTG
>JAXDQI010000193.1:0-4677 GCA_034667965.1 Gammaproteobacteria bacterium | reverse complement strand
TTTTGAAAGGTCGGGCAAGCTCGGTCATTGGGGCGGGTCCACGGTTCAATCGCTCTATGACGGCTCGCCGGGTCGGATCGGCCAAGGCCTGAAAAACACTATCGAGCTGCGCTGTATTATTAGGCATATACCTTACTTTAACTGGCGCATTCACTTAGGTCAATACCTTTGCGTTCATGTTGGCAAACGACGCACTGGGCGCGGTGGGTTGACGCGAACAGCCGCACGTAAGGAGAAGCGGTCTAACGGCAGCTTCGCGGCCAGCAATTCGACTACTATGACGACAAGACCAAATTGGCGGCCCAGCTCGCGCACGCCAGACGCACGCTCCGAACCTCAGCGCGCTGCGTTAGCCGCCAATTCGGACGGGTCCAATACGTGGCCGTTTAATATCACCTTCGCGATCCCTGCATAGGCGTCGATCGTTTGCGTCGGATCCTGTCGGAGTAGCAGCAAATTGGCACGTTTTCCGACCTGCACGGTACCGATATCCCGATCCAGCTTCAGCGCCCGAGCGTTCGTCAGCGTTGCGGACTTGAAGATCTGAGCCGGAGTTTCGCCCGCGTCGATGAGCCGATGCATCTCCAGCCACCCATTCAGACCAGGTGGATTGGCGTAGGTCGGGGCACTCGGCGTATCGGTGCCGAATAAGATACGGCCGTGTCGCGCGACAAGGTACGCCGTCGCATGCTTGACACGATCTATGGCCGAGCCAATTCCCTCGTTGACGAAGCGGTCGAGCTGACTTGGGTTCGCGTTGGCGGGCAACTTTACGTCCTCTGACACCACCACACGAAACCACTGGCCTTCGGGGGACCGATACCAGTCAATCAGGTTCGATGGCAAAACGCGGGACAGTCGTGGGTCTGACAGAAACGAAGTGTTGAAGAGATCTCTGATGCCGTAGAGCACCTGAATCGTCGGTTGCCAGCCAACGTCCTGCGCGAGTTCGTCATCCAGTATCTTTTGGATGCCCGGCGTGAGTTCCGTCGAAGTGGTGTGTTGCTGGTTCCAGTTCCAAAGACCATGGGCCAT
This sequence comes from Gammaproteobacteria bacterium, assembly GCA_034667965.1. Classification (GTDB taxonomy): domain Bacteria; phylum Pseudomonadota; class Gammaproteobacteria; order Steroidobacterales; family Steroidobacteraceae; genus Bog-1198. The sequence goes on along the minus strand of JAXDQI010000193.1, from coordinate 3,642 downwards.
GATGTCAACGCCCGAATCGAGCCCAAACCTCTGAGCCTCGTCTGAATTGGCGTGCATAAACACGGGCAGGCCGGCGGCATGCGCGGCGTGCACCACCGCGCGAATGGTGTCGAGCTTCGGCACGGGCAAATTTCGGTCCGCGGCAAAACCGCGCTCAAAAGCTGTCTTCACACAGATAGCGCCATCGACCTTCATTCTCGAGACCACGGCCTGCGGCGTGTGCAGTGCCGGATCAATCCTGTCGGGCGCTTCAGTACCGGGCTCGATCAACATATAGGGCCAGGCCTGATAGCGCTGCGGTTTTGGCACGAAGTTCATCGCGTAGCCATCCATCAGCGCGGCGCCGCCACAGAAGTACGTGTCCGGAACGATGTCGTGGCTCTTCCAGAGCGCCATTTCATGCGGCGTCGAGATCAGATCGACCAGTGTCGTGAATCCGTACAGCAAGAAACTACGCGGAATCTGATTCCGGGCGGCTCTGGCGATATCCGGATGCTGGGTTTCTTGCTCAGGCGTCATGCCGGGAATATTACCCAGGTGAACATGGCTGTCGATCAAGCCTGGAGCCAGGAACAGGCCTGAACCATCCATCGCAATCGTGTTCCTGCTTGACTGAGCGGTGGCGCCGTTGGCTCTCGAGATCGCGACGATGCGGCCATCGTGCACACGTACGAGAGCGTTGCGCATCGGACTGCTTCTCTCCGGAGACACGATCGTCACGTGCTCGATCTGAAGGTCTGCCGCCGACAAGGCGCTCGGCAAGGCAACAGCCAGCATAAGCCAGTGGATACGGGATACGAACGCTATTTTCGGCGGCATGGTGTCTTTCCTAAGGTGGTTCCGACGCCATCAGGCTAGGTCGGATCGGGCATGGCACCCGAGAAAAATGTCGAACGGTCAAATTGGCATGATGAGCGGCTCGACCTGCGATTGGGCGGTGAATTTCCGCGAGTGCTGTCGTGGCAGAGCTATTCGTTGAGTGGAAGGATTACCCCGATCATGTAAGGATCACCAATATGCTCGACTCTGCCACAAGCCTTTCCGTGCCGCGTTCGCGCCAAGGAGTTGCGACCAGCGTAGGTTACTGGGCACTGCAGTTCGCTGGCTGGCGCGCTGCTGGTTCATCCCGTTGCGCGATGTCAGCGTTTTCAGCGCGGAAGGGAACTACTTCCGAATGCAGTGGGGACGGGAGCGGCCGCTGTTGGGACGCTCGCTCGCGGCACTTGAGAGCAAGCTCGATCCGCAGCGCTTTTTTCGCGCGAACCGACAGGAGGTCATTAATCTGGAATTTATTCGCAGTGTGGATTTAGGTGTAGGCGGTCGGCTACACGTTCAGCTCAATGACGGCCGCGAGATCCAGATCTCCCGGCGCCAGGCCCGGCAGTTTCGCGAGCGAACGACGGTATGAGTGCGTCCTGCCGCTGACTGGACCAGCCCGGGCGGCGACGTTTCAATAGATTCATGGGTCTTCTAGGACGGGTCGGCAGATGCATGTTATCGTGGCCCTGGTGCGAGAAAACCAACGTGATATCGGATTGGCCCGCGCAGTAGGGCCTTGGGCCTTCGCAACCAGCATTGTGAGCATGATCGTCGGCGCCGGCATCTTTGCAGTGCCCGCAGCCCTCGCAGCGTGCGTCGGCCCATATGCGCCTCTTACGTTTCTGGCCTGTGGATTCGCGGTCGGAGCGGTGGCTATTTGTTTTGCCGAGGGAGGCAGCCGGGTCCCCACCAGTGGTGGAGTCTACGGTGTTATCGAAGCCGCCTTTGGGCCTCTAACAGGTTATGTCTGCGGGACCCTGCTCTGGGTCTGTTGCGTGCTCGCTAGCGGCGCCGTGGCCGCCGCTCTGGCCGACGTAGCAGCGACTTTGTTCCCGCAGTCCCTCGTAGGACCAGTACGTGGCGCGGTCATCGTTGGTGTCATCGGCGGTATCGCGCTAGTCAACATCGGTGGGGTTGCACGCGGCGCGCGACTCGTCAGTGCCACCACTGCGCTCAAATTAGCTCCGTTGGCAATCTTTATCCTCGCCGGCGCGAGTGCAATCCATAGCTCGAACTTCGTACTGACGGTGCAGCCGGGTGCCCAGGGGTTCGGTCGCGCACTGATTCTCGCCGTGTTTGCACTGGTTGGTATGGAAACATCTCTCTGCGCAAGCGGTGAGGTGGTGCAGCCCAATCGCACCATTCCCCGCGCGCTGGCCATAGCAATGTTATCGACGACGATTCTGTATGTGGCCATTCAGGTGATCGCACAGGGCATCCTGGGCTCGTCGCTGGCGACTTCGAAGGCGCCGTTGGCCGATGCGATGGCACACATCCATCCGGCGCTGCGCGCAGTGATGCTCGCGGGCACCGCACTATCGATGCTCGGTTGGCTGGGCAGCGACATTCTCGGCAGTCCGCGACAGCTATTTGCGTTCGCGCGGGATGGCCTGCTGCCGCGCGTCCTCGGGCAGCTCCACCCCCGCAGCCACGCTCCCTACGTGGCAATTCTGTGCTATTCCGCAATAGCCATCGTACTGGCGCTCACGGGAACCTTCGCCGAGCTGGTTGTGCTCTCAACACTGGCCATCGCCGCACTGTACATCGCCGGTTGCGCAGCGTCGTGGGTGCTTGCTCGCCGAGGCGTAGCGCTGTCCGGCACGCCTCTGAACTTCCGCTTCCTCGGATCTGCGACCGTCATCGGCATCGGTAGCATGCTGGCCCTGATCGCTCTGGGTTCGCGTCAGGAGATCATCGGCTTGGCGACGCTCATCAGTCTGAGCATCCTCCTTTACCTGATCCAGGCCCGGATCGCTCCGGTCAAGTCGCACTAACTCCCGGGTTCCGGTGCAACGGCGGGCGCGCAGAGCGATCGAATTTCGCTTACCCGGCAAGAGGCATCTTAGGCGAGTGCTCGCTGCCATCGTACCTTCAACGAAAGGTTACGACGCGGCCGGCCGAGTCCGAATGAGAACTGGCGTTTGTGAATACGATGTGCCAACTCGATTCCTGCAATCGTGATCGCAGCGTTGGTGAACGACTTGAATCCCTTCATCGACGCACAGCGGCGCTTGATCGCGCGGTGATCTTGCTCAACGATATTGTTGAGGTACTTGCAGCTCCGTACCTCCACGTATTTCCACTTTGGATTCTCCCGTCGCAATAGCCGTAGTGCCCGGTGACTCGGAGTATGGCCATCCAGGGTCACCTTACGCGGCCATCGCGTAGGATTCGTCGCCAACGCCTTTCGGAAGAACGCCTGCGCCGCCGCGATGCCGCGATCCCGACGCAGCAGAAAATCAACGGTCTTGCCCTGCTTATCCACGGCTCGATACAGGTAGTGCCATTTGCCTCGAATGGGAATATATGTCTCGTCCACCCTCCAAGACGAGCCGATGCGGCGCGCGTACCGACTCCAGCGCTTCTCGAACTCGGGAACATACCGAACGACCCATCGTAAGATCGTCGTGTGTGAGACCTCTACACCACGCTCCGCCATCATCGTCACGAGATCTCGATAGCTCAGCCGGTAAGTGATGTACCAGCGGACGCAAAGCTCAATGATGTCGGCGTCAAATGAGCGGCGGCGGTACATGGGGTCACGAGCAATCGGTTTGGTCATTAGGGGCTCCCTTCGAAAGAGGCCGAATTCTACGTGAACGG
>JAXDQI010000192.1:0-4901 GCA_034667965.1 Gammaproteobacteria bacterium | reverse complement strand
TCTTGTATTTCGCCACCACTATTCATGATCGCGTCTATCTCATCAACGAAAAATACGAGACGTTCCGGATCACCATCGAGGGTGAGGCTCTGATGCACGAGCAGGTGGCGCTTGGCGGAGGCGCCTTCCTGCTGGGCGCACACATGGGCAGTTTCGAAGTGATCGGTAGCATCGGACGGCGCCGGCCCGGACTTCACGTTTCGATGGCCATGTACGAGGACAATGCCCGTAAGATCAATTCCATCCTCGCCGCCATCAACCCCAAGGCGACGCCGGATGTCATTTCACTGGGACATCTCGATGCCATGCTGAAGATCGCCGAACGGCTCGATCGCGGCGCCTTTGTCGGCATTTTGGGCGACCGCACCCTGGGTGAGGAACCGGTACACGAGGTCGCGATCCTGGGTGAGCGCGCATACCTGCCCACCGGACCGATGCGCGCTGCCGCGATTCTGCGCCGCTCGGTCATATTCATGGTGGGTCTGTATCGCGGCGGCAATCGCTACCACGTGGTATTCGAGCCGGTTGCGGACTTCTCCGCGACATCACCCAAGACCCGCGATGACGCGGTGCGCGCCGCGGTCGAACGTTACGCTGCGTTGCTGGATAAATACTGTCGAAGCGATCCTTTCAATTGGTTCAATTTCTTCGATTTTTGGCAAGAACCCAAGCACTCGCGCCGCCAGCGCAAGCCGCCCGCATGAGGCTGCGGTTGCTCGGCGTTTGTTTCGCGCTGTTGGCGGGCGCCGCGGCGCACGGCGCTGCAGCGCCCGGCGCAGGGAACGGGACCGCCGATGTTCTGGACGAAATCATGCATTCCTTGGCGGCGCGACGTCATGGTCAGGTCAGTTTCGTCGAGCAGCAGTTCTTGTCCATGCTCAAGCGGCCGGTGGAATCGTACGGCGAATTGATTTACGACGCCCCCAACCGGCTGGAAAAGCGCACGATCGAACCGCGTCCGGAGACCCTGGTGGTGGATGGAGAGGTCCTGACGGTGCAGCGCGGGCGACGCAGCCGCGTGCTGGACTTGAAGCAGTACCCGCAGATTGTGCCGTTCGTCGAAAGCATTCGCGCCACTCTGGCGGGGGACCGGGCGGCCCTCGAGAGGCTGTTCCGGCTGGAGTTCACGGGCAGCGAGATGCGCTGGACCCTCGTTCTCACGCCCCTGGACGCGCAACTGGCGAAGACGGTGGCGGAGATTCGGATCGATGGCTCGAGGGATGAATTGCTCAAGGTGGAGATTCGGCAGTCCGACGGCGACCGTTCGCTGATGACCCTGCGCGCTCACCGATGAACGCCCGCCGCCCGTGGATCATTTCCTCATGGCTGGTCGGCGTCGCGGCGGCGCTGTGGGTGGTTGCCCACGCTCATTACATCACCGATCTCTCCGCTTTCCTGCCGGCGAAGCCGACTCATCTGCAGAAACTGATGATGGATCAGCTACGCGACGGCCCCGCGTCGCGGCTGATACTGATCGCGCTGGAGGGCGGCGATGCCAACACGCGCGCCCGGGTGTCGCTCGCTATGGCGCACCGTTTGCGGAACGATGCCGCCTTTCCCCGTGTCGAGAACGGCGAAGCGCTCACCGCGTCGCGCGATCGCGATTTCCTCTTCACGCATCGTTACCTCTTGAGCGGCGCCGTCGACGCACAGCGCTTCTCCGCTGCCGGCCTGAAAGGCGCGATCGGGGAAACAATCGAGGGCCTGGCGTCGCCGGCCGGTCTCCTGTTGAAGTCGTTGCTGCCGCACGACCCCACCGGCGAGATGCTGCAGATCATCGAGCAGCTATCCCACACGAGAAGCCCACGAACGCAGGACGGCGTCTGGGTTTCGGCCGATGGCGCGCGCACGCTGTTGGTAGCCCAAACCGCCGCGCCCGGTTCCGACACCGATGCCCAGGAGCGCGATCTGGAGGCAATCCGCAGCGCCTTCGGTACGTGCGTGGCCGAAACGAAGGCCTCGTCCGTGCAGTTGAAGATGAGCGGCCCGGCCGTCTTCGCGGTTGCGGCGCGCGCCAAGATCAAACGGGCCGCGATGCGGCTGTCCGTCGTCAGCAGCATTCTGGTGGTTGCCGTTTTGCTGGCGGTATACCGGTCCCCGCTCGCCTTGGGTCTGGGGTTGTTGCCCGTGGCTACGGGCGCGTTGGCGGGCGTCGCGGCGGTCGCGCTCGGATTCGGCGCCGTCCACGGCATCACCCTCGGATTCGGAATCACGTTGATCGGTGAGTCCGTGGACTATTCGATATATTTTTTCATTCAATCGCTGCACGGGGGCATGGCCGGACCACCCGGGGATGCGTGGCGGCGGCGGCTCTGGCCGACGGTCCGTCTCGGCATGCTCACGTCGGTGTGCGGTTTTGCTTCGTTGCTGCCCTCCGGGTTTCCGGGGCTCGCCCAGCTCGGATTGTATTCGATCACCGGCTTGATTGCGGCTGCCGCAGTGACCCGTTTCGTGCTGCCCGAACTTCTGCCGCTCGGATTCCGCATACGCGACGTCTCGCCATTCGGATTGCGGATCGGCCAAGTGCGCGATTCGATGCGCCGCTACGGCGGTTCAGGCATCGGGTACGCAGCGTGTGCGCTCGCGGTCGTCGCGCTGCTCCTGCTGTACCGGCATTACGACACCCTGTGGAATCGCGACTTGTCGCGCTTGAGCCCCGTGTCGCCGCAGGACCTGCGCTACGACGCGATGCTGCGGGCCGACCTCGGGGCCGCCGACGTACTCGACGTCGTGGTGGTCGAAGGTGCCGGCTTGGAGGAGGTGTTGCGCGGTGCGGAGCGCGCGCAGGCCGCGCTCGAGCCTCTCATCGAAGCCAAGCTCATCGGCGATGTCGACAGCCCCGCCAACTACCTGCCCAGTCTCGCCACGCAACAGGCTCGACGCGGCGCACTGCCCGACGCCCAGGCACTTCACGATAACCTGAAGCTGGCCGTGGCGGACCTGGGTCTCGACGTCGAGAAGCTGGGGCCGTTTGCCATGGACATCGCCGCATCGCGCCATGCCGCGCTGCTCACGCCGGATGACTTGCGCGGCACGTCGCTCGCGGCGGGGTTCGGCGCTCTGATCCTGCATCAATCCGATCACTGGAGCGCCCTGCTGCCGCTGCACGGCGCCGACGGCGCATCGCCGGATGTCGACGTCGCGCGCGTAGCCGCCGTACTGGCCGCGGCGCGCTTGCCCAATACCCAGGTTCTCGATTTGAAGCAACAGACCGACGCTCTGTATGCCGGCTACCTGCAGGAGGAGATCCACCTCTCGTTGTGCGGATTGGTCCTGATCGTGTTGCTGCTGTTGGTCGCATTGCGCTCGCCAGCGCGGGTGGCGCGGCTGCTTGCACCGTTGGGTCTAGCCGTGCTCACCGTCGCCGCCGGGCTGGCGCTGGCCGGGCAGCAACTGACGATACTGCACTTGGTGGGAATGCTGCTCATCGTCGCGGTCGGCTCGAACTACGCCCTATTCTTCGACGGCGAGGCGGCGCAGCGCGCCGAGAACGCGGCGCTGACCCTGGCCTCGTTGGTCATAGCCAATATCAGCACGGTGATTGGATTTGGACTGTTATCGTTCTCGCAGGTGCCCGTGCTGGTGGCTCTCGGCACCACGGTGGCGCCCGGCGCATTTCTGGCTCTGCTGTTCTCGGCTCTGCTGACATGGCGCGTTCCGCCGGCCACGGCCTCCACCGCGGCGGCGTTGAGCCCGGAGTAGCCTCCGGCCTTTACCTTTACGCGCAGCGTGTGGATACACTCTGTTTTTTGGACACGAGGTTTGCTTGAATCGAAACGGCAAAGGCTATCGGCGAGTGCTGTCGTCGCCCGTCCTATCCGCTTCCGCGGCGGTTCATCTGGGCGCGGTCGCCGCCGTGTTGACCTCCCCACGGGATTGGCCATGGGCCATCGGCGCCGTCGCCGCAAACCACGCGGTGCTGGCCGCCGCCGGCCTATGGCCGAGAAGCCGGTTGCTGGGTCCGAATTGGATCCGCCTTCCGGCGGACAGCGGCGCGCGCGGTGAAGTGGCGATCACCATCGACGACGGCCCCGATCCTGAGGTGACCCCGCAGGTCCTCGAACAGCTGGCGATGCATGGTGCGCAGGCGACGTTCTTCTGCGTGGGTGAGCGCGTCGAGCGCTACGCCGACATTGCCCGGGAGATCGTGCATCGCGGCCACGCCATCGAAAATCACAGTCAGCGGCACCGCCATACATTCTCGCTGCTGGGGCCCCGGGCAATGAGAGATGAGATCGCCCGGGCGCAGGACGGCATTTCGGGGATAACAGGCAGCACTCCGCGCTTCTTCCGCGCCCCTGCGGGCCTTCGCAATCCCTTTCTGGATCCGGTGCTCGAAAGCCTGGGGCTACGGCTCGCCAGCTGGACTCGGCGCGGATTCGACACCGTCAACGGCAATGCCGACGTCGTCTACCGACGCCTGGCGCGCTCGCTGCGCGGCGGAGACATCCTTCTCCTGCACGACGGCAATGCCGCGCTCGGCGCAACGGGTAGACCGGTGATCCTCGATGTGCTGCCGCGCCTGCTCGAGCGGTTGCCCACCGCAGGCTTGTCTCCCGTCACGCTGCGCGCCGCCCTGCAATGAAGCCCCTGCTTCTGGAGAGTTTCACGGCGACGAGTTGCATCGGGGTCGGTGTCGCACCAACATTGGAGTCGTTGCGTGCACGGCGCAGCGGCCTCAAGAGGTGCGGGTTCGAGACGGTTGACATCGAAACGCACATCGGCGAAGTACCCGGCGTCGATGACGTACGGCTGCCGGCGGAGCTGTCGCGTTTCGATTGCCGCAACAATCGCCTGGCGGAACTTGCCCTGCGGCAGGACGGCTTTATGGAGGCTGTTGGGCGGGCGGCGAGCCGCTGCGGCAGACGGCGAATTGGAGTCTTCCTGGGCACGAGCACCGC